>DAINPX010000065.1:0-11652 GCA_036743235.1 Melioribacteraceae bacterium | reverse complement strand
ATTTTAACAATTGGTGACGGTCTGGTTTCTCAAATTCCGGCACTTTTAATTTCTACAGCTGCCGGTATGGTGGTAACAAAAAGTGCCGAAGGTAAAGCTTTGGAAAAACAAATGCAAAACCAATTGTTTTCCAATCCCAGAGTTTTAAGTACTGTATCCGGCGCCGTATTTATTATGGGATTAATACCGGGTATGCCTACTATATCGTTTTTTATTCTTTCATCTTTAATAGGAAGTGCTGCCTACTTTATTAGTAAACAGAAAAAAATTGTAGAAACTACATTACCCGAAGCAGGAACGGCAGAAACGCCCGTTAGTACCGAACCATCCGAAGAGAAAGTTGAAGAATATTTGCAAGTTGACCCTATTGAAGTTGAAATTGGCTACGGTTTAATTTCGTTGGTTGATGAAAACCAAGGGGGTAATTTATTCCAAAAAATTGCTTCCACAAGAAAGTATATAGCATTAGAATATGGCGTACTTGTTCCGCCGGTTCGTGTACGCGATAATTTACAATTAAGCCCTAACGAATATATTATTAAAATAAAAGGGAATATTGTTGCAAATTACGAAATTTACAGCGATAGATATTTGGCAATGAACCCGGGACATTTATCTGATGAAATAGGAGGAATACCTACAAAAGACCCTGCATTCGGTTTAGATGCGTTTTGGATTTCATCTCAAGAAAAAGATAGAGCCGAATTGGTCGGATTTACTGTAGTGGATAGTATTTCGGTACTTTCTACACACTTACAAGAAACAATAAAGAAAAACTTTGATAAAATTCTTTCACGTCAGTCCGTAAAACAATTATTGGAAAACTTGAAGAAAGAATATCCTGCGGTTATTGAAGATATAAATCCCGAAGTTCTTTCTTTGGGTGTAATTCAAAAAGTATTGCAAAATTTATTGAAAGAGTTGATACCGATTAAAGATTTAGTTCAAATATTGGAATCGTTAATAGATTATAGCAAAGTAACTAAAAATGTTGATGTTTTAACCGAGTATGTTCGCCACTCGCTAAGTGATACAATTGCAAATTTATATAAAGACGGAAACGGAGTAATTCATGCAGCGGCATTAAGCGAAAAGTTGGAAGGTTTTATAACAAATTCGTTACAACAACAAAAAGATGCCGTACAAACTTTAGGATTAACCCCAAATATGCTTAACGAATTGAACCGCTCGATAATTGACACATTAAATTCATTCCGCGAAATGGGGTATATGCCGGTTGTAATTACCTCGGCAACAATAAGACCTTATTTTTATAGGTTGATTAATTCAACTTTTTCTGATATTATTGTACTTTCATATACAGAATTACCGCCAAACGTAGAAATTGAATTTATTGGAAAAATTGAGGTTTAAGAATGCAGATTAAAAAGTATATCGGAAGTACTTTAAAAGAAGCCATAGGCAAAATGAAAGAGGAATTAGGGGGGGATGCAGTAATTTTAAGTACTCGTGTTGTAGAGCCTATTGCCGGTAGCGGAAAAGCAAAATATTTTGAAGTTACTTGCGGTGTAGAAGATGATTACGATGTGCCTAAAAAGGCTACCCCACAAAAACCTGCAAAAGAAAAAATTAAAGAAGAACCGAAGACATTTGAAAGTGAGTTAAAAAAAATTACCGAGAAAGTTTACGGTGTAAGTTCAAAAGAAACCGTTACGGAAAAACCGGTTAAAACAAAAAGAGTTTTAGATGAAGAACCTATAAACGTAAAAGGGGATTTGAAAAATATTGCGGATACACTTTTACAGCGAGATATTGATAAAAAAGTTGTAAATATTATAATAGGACAGTTAACAAAATATTCTGCTTTTTTAACGGAAGAAAATGTTGATCAGTATGTTACTTCAGTAATTAGTAGTATGATAACAACAAGCAAGTTTGAGGTGAATAAAAATAAAAAACCCAAAGTTATTTCCTTAATTGGACCTACAGGTGTTGGTAAAACAACATGTATAGCCAAGCTGGCGGTAATTTCCAAAATACTACACAAGTTAGATATTGGGCTAATTTCTATTGATACTTATAGATTAGGTGCTTTGGATCAACTAAGAATTTTTTCGGAAGTTAGTAATATTGATTTACTTATTGCTTATGAACCTAACGAAATGCCTAAGCTTTTATCAAAATTTAAGAAGAAAGACTTAGTATTTATTGATACAGTTGGCAGAAGTCAAAAAAATACATTATTATTAAAAGGGATAAAAGACTTTTTAGATGCTGTTAAAACCGACGAGACTTATTTAGTGTTAAATAGTACTGCAGCAACAAAAAACCTAATTGATGTAGCAAGTAAATTTAAAGGTTTGGAATTTAACGGTATTATTTTTACAAAATTAGACGAGGCGGTTACTTACGGAAATATATTAAATGTTGTTAATGCATTTGGCGTTCCTATTAAATATTTAACAAACGGTCAAGTAATACCCGATGATATTATTGCAGCCGAACCCGATTTTATTGCGAATATGATTTATACAGGTAGGATAAATTGATATTAGGACAAGCAGAAAGACTACAGGAATTAACGAATTTAAATAAACATGACGGAAAATCCAAGTTTGCATGTCCCGTAATTGCTTTTACTAGCGGTAAAGGCGGAACCGGAAAAACTTTTATTACCGTTAACACTGCTTATCTTTTATCTAAACTTCGCCGAAAAGTATTGGTTATTGATTTGGACGCTAATTTAAGTAACGTAAATATTATGTTAAATATAAAACCGACTGCTTCTGTTTATGATTTTTTTATAAATAGAAGTTTACTTGAAGATACGATTTATCAATACGAACCGATGTTACACTTTATTTTTGGCGAAAGCGGTAAAGTTGATCATCCTGAATTAATGGCAAACAACGTTAATTCGTTATTTGAATCGATCAAAAAACTTTCTTCCAAATACGACTTTATCTTTTTAGATACGGGAAGCGGTGCAGGAGAAGGAATATTATCAATATTATCAAATTCCGATTATATCTTTTTGGTAACCAACCCCGAACCTACATCAATTATGGATGCATATGTAATTGTAAAGTTATTAAATAAGGGGTTTGTAAGAAATAAAAAAATGGTTATTGTTAATAGATGCAGCGGATTTGTAGAAGGGAATAATGCCTTTGAAAATTTGAATAAAGCTTCATCACATTTTTTGCGCGAAAAACTTGACTTACTGGGTATTGTAGAATACTCGCCTGAGGTTAATAAATCGATTTTAAGCCAAGAATTATTTGTAGCCAAGTACCCAAATTCTAAAGTGATGCAACAAATTAAAGGGTTATGTAAATCTATAGTAACTATTACAAAACCAATCAGATAAAAATATTTATCAAATAAAATTATATACTACTAAATTTTAATTTATTGTTAAATTAAAATTTATTAAATTATCTAATAAATTTTAATATTAATTATAAAAAATATTGCTATCAATAAAAAAAATTTATTAAATTATACTTGGTATATTCTTTGAATAGTGAATAATATATTGAAATATGAAAAATGAATAAAATAGTAATGTCTTTAGGCTTGTTGGTCTTTTTTATATCAGTAATATTTTATAGTCAGCAAGGGCTAGATATAGTTGATGTATTAAAACGATCGTTCGCAATATTTTTTGTTGTAACCTTTATGGGTGCAATAATTGCTATTTTATTTATTAAAGCTATTAATCAAACTTCACTAAAAAAAGCTAAAAAAATGAATGATAAAATTTCGGGAATAGACCATGAATAATAACGAATTGTGGCTTAAATTTACCGAAACAAGGTCATCCGAAATTAAAAAACAGATAATGTCCAATTATACCAGTCTGGTTCATTACGTAATACATAATTATCGTTTTGCAACTTTTGATATTGTTGATGAACAAGATTTTTTTCAATTTGGAATAGAAGGATTAAGTGAAGCTATCGAACGTTTTGACCCTAATTACGGAACAAAGTTTGAAACTTATGCTTTGCAGAGGATAAGGGGAAAAATAATTGATGAGATTAGGAAGCTACAAGTAAAACCACGAGTTAATTCTTTTGGTGAAACGGAATATATACATAATGTTTCACTTACTAACGAAGTTGAAGGAGCAGAAGTTTACACATTAAACGAAACAATTCCTTCTGATGTTGAACTGCCGGATGAATCACTTCAAAAAAAAGAGCAGAAAGAAATACTAATTAATGCCATAAACGCCCTTGATGAAAGAGATAGACAGTTAATTGCATTGTATTATTACGAAAACTTAAATTATAAAGAAATAGGTGAATTATTGGGAATCACGGTATCACGAGTATCTCAGGTACATTCAAGAGTTATTAAAGAGTTGAAAGAAAAACTACAGGGAAAGTATGTACAATAACAGTACTATAGGCATTGCCGACAAAATAAAACGAGTAGAAGCATTATTATCTTCTGTTAATAATTTACCGTCAATACCTTTAATTATTAATGAAGTAAACAGAGTAATTGAAGACCCGGGTGCAAGTGCTGCCAAGTTGGCAAAAATTATAAATAAAGATCAGGCAATGGTAACAAAAATATTAAGTTTGGCAAATTCTCCTTTATACGGAATTCCGAGAAGGGTTTCAACAATCGATTTTGCTATAATAATACTTGGTTTTAATCATATTAAAAATATTATTATTGCATTAAGCATGATTGATGCATTTAAATCGGTAAAAGGTGAAAGATTTGACCAGCAGAAGTATTGGGTACATTCTTTAATGGTTGCAACTTTATCAAAAAAAATAGCAGACGATTTGGGACACAGAACAGGGGGTGAAGTATTTACTGCGGGGTTGTTGCACGATTTAGGAATTCCTATAATATTTAAGTATTTTAATAACGATTATATAGAAATTACAAAAATTGCAGAAGAATCCGGAACATCGATTTTTGAAAATGAAAGTAACATATTAGGTTTAACTCATGCACAAGTAGGAAGATTTTTGATAGATAAATGGAATTTACCTGTTGGGCTAGCCAACTCGGTTCAATTTCATCATCAACCGGGAAAATGTCCAACAGATGTTGTTGTACCGGCAATAATTCATTTGGCGGATATTATTACTCAAAGGTTTGAGAAGGGGGATTTTTTCTGGGATAAAAATTTACCGATAGATAAATCTATTATAGATATTTTAAAGTTGGGAAACGAGGAGTATTTAGAGCAATTTATATTAAGTTATCAGGAATTAGTAAATAGTCAAGTTGAATCATTAAATATATGAGAATGATATGGCAGAGAACGTACAAGATAAGGTAGTTTTAGAAAAACGCAGAAAAACCGAATTGGTTTTATCTAACATTTACAATTTACCGTCTATGTCGGAAATTATGTTAGAGGTTTCTAAATTATTAGATAATCCTAATACAAATACTGCGTTGTTAAGCAAAAAAATAGGTAAGGACCCGGGTTTGGCAACCAAAATTCTATCAATTGCTAACTCACCTTTATACGGTCTGCCCCGTAAAGTAAGCACAATAGATTTTGCTATTTTAATTATCGGTTATCAAGATATTAAAAATATTGTAATTGCTTTATCGATGATAGAATCGTTTAAAAACAAAAGTGATAAATATCTTGAACAAAAAGAGTTTTGGCTGCATTCGTTATTATGCGGTAACGCTTCTAAACGAATAGCCGAAGATTTAGGTTATAGATTTGGTGGTGAGGCTTTTGTTACCGGTTTATTGCATGATTTGGGTGTTCCGGTAATGCATAAATATTTCCATACTCCATTTTTAGAGATATACAACAGAGTAATTAACAATGTATATTGTTTGGATGCCGAAAAAGAGATTTTGGGATATACTCATCAGGAAATGGGCAAGTTTTTAACCAATAAATGGAATTTACCAAGTCATTTGTGCGATTCTATAAATAATCATCATCACCCAAGTTTGGCTACAGAAAACCAAGTATTGGCTGCTATTGTACACTTGGCTGATTATATGACGCAAAAATTTAACATCGGTGCTTTTTATTGGGATAAAAATTACAAATTGGATGAAGGAATACTCGAAATTCTTAAATTTAAGGGGATGGATGAGCTTGAAAAGTTTATTTCCAATTACGGAACACTTTTTGAGGAGGAGATAAAAACAATTAAGGTATAAATGTTACGTTTGCATAAACAAAATACGGATAGTTTTGAACCGTTTTATAAAAGTTTGGAAGACTTGGATTCTGAAAACGGAAAAACCGGCAACATTGCTACGGTATTTAAAACAACAAGTGAAAGCGGTCAGAATGTTTTAGTAGAAAAATATTCACATTTATTTCAAAGTTTGTTAAGTTATTCGCAAGAACTTGAAGACGTAAAAACTATTCCGGATTTTGTTAATGTATTAAAAACGGCAGTTCGTAAATTAATTCCTGTTAAAGAAGCCGAGCTATTATATTTTGATGATATGTTACGCAGGCTAAACCCACCTAATAATAAACCAACCGAAACTTCTGAAGTTATTAATAACTATTATAACGAAGGTATTTTAACTATTCTTTTTGAAACGCGTAAACCAATTATGCTTCCGGAATTAAAAAGCTTAAATAGTCAAGGTCCTAAGTTAAATTATATAATATTTCCTTTGTACGAGTTAAATGTTAAAAAAGGAGTTTTTGTAGTATTAACCGGGTTAAGCCAAAATAATTTTAGCGAGTATGATAAACATTTTATTAATACTATTTTATCTTTAAGTATTTCAAAAGTTGATAAATTAATATTAAAAAATAAATTAAATAATACATACGATGAATTACAGACGTATCAGGCAAAATTAAGTAACGATTTCAGACTTTCGGCAATAGGGGAGTTAACAGAAGGAATTGTTGAAGATATTATGAATCCTTTGCAGGTAATATTATCGCAAGCAGAGATGTTACATGAAGAAACAGGAAATAACGATTTACTTAAAATTAAAAACCAAGTTAAAAAAATTAATAATGTAATTAGCCGTTTAGTAAAATTTTCTGCTGTTAATCAAAAAAATGTTTCCATTCAGCCATGTAATTTAAATAATATTTTAAATGATTATTACGAGTTAATACGCTCTACTTTAGAAAATGCAGGAATGGAACTTGTATTGGATTTGGAAGAAGTTCTTCCGCCAATTTTAACGCATCAAAACTATATTTATCAAATAATGACAAATATATTTGGATTGATTAAAAAGAGTAATTTTAGCAGCGGTGGAATTTTAATACAAACAAGGTACAAAAACGATATGGTTTTAATAAAACTTATTACGACCAACAGAATAGAACCTTTTGACGAATTAAAAAATGAAAACGGAAAGATGGATTTAAATATAAAAATTGTTAAAAATCTTATGAATAAACATGAAGGTAAGTTATTAATTGAAAATCTTTCGGATGAAGGCTCAATAATAACCTGTAAATTCCCGTTAAAGCGTAAGGTGATATAATGCGTTTATTCCTTTTTTATGTAATGCTATTTTTTAATGCAAGTTTGCTTTTTGCAAATAATAACAATTCTATCGATTCTTCTGATGTTACTGCAGTAGATAGCAGTATGGCTTATGTTAACGACTCGGTAAATGTACGAGATCTTTTGGCAAAAGAAATTGAAGTGATTAAAGCCAAACAACTTGAAGAAGATAAAAAACTTCAGACTTTGGTTATTAGTGAAACAACCGAGCAACAAGAAGGCGGTTTAAGTATTCTTGAATATTCTTTTATTGTAATAGAAGTTTTTCTTGTTTCTGCCATTTTGGTGTTTTATCTAAAGAGAAGGAATACCAAGAAAAAGGTGGAAATAAAAAAATTAAAATTTAATATTTCAAAACTACGCGAAGAAAAAATAGTATGCGGCTTAACTAACGATTTAACTAATGTTAGAAGAAAGTTACTTACTATTCCCATTAATTATAATGACGGCGGCAAAGACGTAATTATTAAGGCAAGGCAATATGAAATATCTAAAGGAGAGGTATATTTAGCTGCTAAACTTAAGCTGCTATCCGGTGAAATAAAATGATTTCCGGAATTGAGGGGAATAACCTTATTACGGATACTATTTTAAAAATTGCCGGTAAAGGCTTTTTTAAAAATCCCCCTACTGAAAACAGTATTGTATTATTAAAAGCATTTGAAAAAGTTGATAACGGTTTTAAATTGTTAATTAACGGTGATATATTTATTGCAAAATTACCAATTCAAGTAAAAACCGGTGAAACCTTATTAGGCAAAGTGATTAGTTCTAATCCGTTGGTTATTGGATTGGATAATTTTGTACACTTGAAGTTTATTGACCAGCAATTTGCTGCAGGATTGGTCGAAAAATTAGGGCTAAAGCCGGATAAAATTAATATTGACTTAGTAAGTAAATTACTAAGCGGTAAAAAAGCATTACTTAAGTCTAAAATTGAAGATATTATTGAAATTACCGAAACCGATTATACTTTAACCGAAATGCAAATGGGTATGTTAATTAATTTATTATGGTCTTCGGAATATACAAATAAAAATGAGTTGTATAACGAAATTAAAATTATTAAAGAGATACCGTTTGATAAATTATGCAACGATATATTTAGATCCATTATTAGGCTTAATAACCTTAATTTACCGATTGAAATATACAATAGGATTAAAGAGTGTTTTTTTATTAATGTTAACGAAAACAACAGTCCTTTTGATAATAGAATAAATAAAATTATCGGTTTGGTAAACTATTTAGAAGATTATGCCGAAAAATTTAAAGCATTAAAAACCGAAAGTGAAGAAATTAAAACTTTTACTTATAAAATAATACAATATATATTGCAAAAAAGCATTTATTTTAATTTTAACTTTTATCCGGATTTTTATGTTATTTTTAACAAAAAAGAACTTGATTTAATTATATATAGTATAGAAATACTTGAAGGTAGCAAAGGAGCAAACTATTTTAAACTTGACTTAAGATGTGGCAAAGATAATAGTTTTATAGGTGGCATTAACGGCTACTACTCGGGCAAAGGGATGTCGGGAAAACTAACAGTACCCGAAATGTTAAATTATAATATTAAAGAGCAGTTTGAAAAAATATTGCATACTTTAGCATATCAAACCGGGCTATTCCTAAATATATCAGTAGAACAAGGTTATCAATCCAGCGAACTTATGTATAAATTAAAAACGGACATATTAAATTTTAAGGCATAATTTTTGCTTTATAAAATTTGTATGGAAGAAAATATAAAATTTATACAGAATGCCAAAAAAAAAGGCTTATTAAAAAAAGAGAATTCAAATCTTAGTAATTTATTAGGATTAGCGAATGATCGAAAAATATCGCCAAAATTAAACGGTTTGGTAATTGAATTGATTAAGGCGGTATATAAAATAAGCGGAGGAACTAAAAAATGATTAAAGGTTTGTACAATTCCGGAATAAGCATGCATACACGCATGAAAAATATGGAAATTATCTCAAATAATTTAGCAAATCTAAATACTACGGGTTTTAAACGCGAAGTTCCGTTCTCGGAATATTTATCGCGTGAAGACGGCGTTCAAGTAAAAGTTGTTACGGATTTTTCTAACGGAAGTTTAATTGAAACCGGCAATCCTTTCGATTTATCAATTACAGGTAAGGGTTTTTTTACTGTTCAAGGAAATAATGGTATTGAACTTACTAAAAACGGACGTTTTAGTTTATCCGAAGACGGATTTTTAATAGATGAAAGAGGAGCAAGAGTATTAAGTTCTAACGGTGCAATAAATGTTTTTGATTCTATTATTGATAAAAATAAACCGATTACAATTACAAAAGACGGGCTAATTAAACAAGGTGATATTATAATAGATCGATTATCTATTAGTACAGTAGAAAACCCTGATGCATTAGTTAGAACGGAAGGACAAAATTTTAAATATCCTAATGATGAATATATTCCGGCAAACGAATATGATTTTGAAATTTTGCAAGGATATTTGGAAGAGTCAAATTCTAATCCGATAATTGAGCTGGAAAACATGATTAGAATAAGCAAAGACTTTGAAGCTTCACAAAAAGCGGTAAACGCAATAGATACCATACTTGGTCAAGCTAAAGAAATAGGAAGAGTATAATAGGAGTATAAAAATATATGTCAACAAGAGCCTTAAGAAGTGCCGCAGCCGGAATGTACGCTCAGCAAATAAATATTGAAGTAATTTCTAACAATATTGCCAATATTAATACAACCGGTTTTAAGAAAAACCGAGCTGAATTTAAGGATTTAATTTATCAAGAAGTTTCTGCAAATCCACAAAATGTCGATACTCCGGGTATAGTAGAAAATGCAAATACAAAAGTGTTGGTAGGTACAGGTGTAAAACCTTCATCAACGCAAAAAGAATTTAAACAAGGTGATTTGCAACAGACCGGACAAAAACTTGATATGGCTATTTACGGAGAAGGTTTTTTTCAAGTGCGAAAAGCTGACGGTTTATTAGCTTACACTCGAGACGGTTCTTTTAAATTGTCTAAAGACGGTTCGTTGGTAACATCCAACGGTCAGATTTTAGAACCGGGATTTAATATAACCGATGATTTTACGGATATTATTATTAGTAAAGACGGTGTTGTATCCGGTAAAACGTATAGCGGCGATACTATAGAACTAGGTACTATTGAACTGGCAAAGTTTGTTAATCCTGCTGGATTAAAACCGATAGGAGACAATCTATATATAGAAAGTGAGGTTTCGGGGGCACCGATTTTAGGAAATGCGGGTACCGAAGGCTATGGTGAAGTTAATCAAGGATTTTTGGAATCCTCTAACGTTGATATAGTTGAAGAAATGATTAATATGATTACTGCTCAAAGATCGTACGAAATAAATTCCAAAACAGTAAAAACTGTAGAAGAAATGTTAACAATTGCAAACAACTTAAAACGAGCTTAATAAAATGATCTTTTATCTATTAATAATTTTAGGATTTATTAGCTTAAACAACAATACGGATGAGCTTAATAATTATCTAAAAACAAAATTAAACCGGTATTCTAAAGTAGTGTGGGAAGTATCTACATTGCCGGCAGGAATTACTTCGTTTGAAGATAATAGATTAAAAATAGATGATGACGGAAATTTAAAGATAAAGGGTGAGTTTTTATACTTGCCAGTTAAAATTAAAAGGAATGACAATAGGTATTCCAAATCTGTTGTTACCCTAAAAGTTAAACTATTTACAAAAGTTTATAGTGCAATAAAAACAATTCAAAAAGGTGAAGTAATAGATATATCGGACTTAATGTTACTTGAAAGTGATATAACAAGTTTAAGAAGCGAACCGGTAACAGATATTTCGGAAGAAAAAACATACAGAGCCAAGTTTATAATAAAAAACGGAATGATTATTGAGGAAAATATTGTAGAAGAACTTCCGTTAATACTTATCGGAAATACCGTAAAGGCAATTAAACAAAACGGGTCGGTTGTAATAAGTTTTGATGTAAAAGCTAAAGATGACGGAAAACTTGGGGGAATAATAAGAGTACAGAGAGAAGACGGAAAGATATTTAAAGCCAAAATAGAAAATAAAGAAATTGTTAAAATAATAGAGTAATAGATATGAAAAAGTTACTTGGTTTATTAGTATTAATAACATTCAACATATATGCGCAGGATATGAGAGAAAATGCGGCAGCATCGT
>DAINPX010000064.1:0-11690 GCA_036743235.1 Melioribacteraceae bacterium | reverse complement strand
AGTGTTAAAGTAAATAAATTATTTAAAGTAGAAAAATACGAAACTCTATATCAGATGATTAGCGTAATAAAGGCTAAAATAAAAGAACAAAAACTTTCGGATATATTGTTAAATATATTTCCGTGCGGTTCTATTACGGGGGCACCTAAAATAAGAACAATGGAAATAATTAAAGAAATTGAAAAAGAGAACAGGGGAATATATACCGGAGCTATCGGTTTTGTTTATAACAAAAATTATAATGTTAATGTTGCCATAAGAACGCTTGTAATTAAAAAAGAAAATAAAAGAGGCGAGTTGGGAATAGGAAGCGGAATAGTTTGGGACGGAATTGCCGATAAAGAATATGACGAGGTAAAACTTAAATCATATTTTTTAACCAAACCGTTTATTTATTTCGAGTTATTTGAAACAATATTAATTGAAAACAAAAAAGTGTTTTTGTTGGATAAACATTTAAAACGTTTAAAGCTAACTGCCAAATATTTTTTATTTTGCTTTAATGAAAAGAAAGTATTAAACGGTATTAATTCACTTATTGAATTATTGGATAATAATAATTACAAAGTAAAAATTACGTTAAACAAATGGGGTAATATAAAGTTTGATTACGAGTTGTTGGAAACAAAAATTGAGAATATAAAAATAATAATTAGCAATAAACAAATTAGTAGTGATAACAAATTTCAATATTTTAAAACTACTTTAAGAAGTTTATATAATAATGAATTGATAAAATATAAAAAAAGGGGTTTTAGCGAAGTATTATTTCTAAACGAAAATAACCTTATTGCCGAAGGATCTTTTACCAATATTTTTATAAACAAAGAAGGCAAATTAACCACACCGCAAATTTCTAACGGGCTATTAAACGGAATTTACCGCCAAAAATTACTTGAAAAAATAAAAGATATTAAAGAATGTGATGTTGCTATTTCGGATTTAATAGCTGCCGATTCGATATTTGTATGTAACTCTGTACGTAAAGAAATAAATGTATCGGAAATTTGGTATAATAATAATTGTATTTGGCAAAAAAAGATTACCGCATAATATTATAAAAATAAATCAAGAAATTAAAAACTTAGTGCTTTAACAAAGTTAACTTTAATTCCGTTATTATTGGTAAAAGAATTATCTATGCCAAAATTTACATTCCAAGTTTGTTCGGTATTTAGGTTTTTATTATGTTTATTTACAAGTCTTACGGCGTTAATTACACTTACAATTCGGTTAAGTATTAAAGCCCCAACTGCAAAACGAACGTTATTATAAGCCTGTTCGCTGCTTGTCCACATATTGCGGTATTCTTTACGTAATTCGTTGGTATTCCAATTCCAATAATAGGTATCGGGATTATAAACTTTACCGAAGTTTCTGTTTAATTCCTGCTCGCGGTTATAACTGTTAACACTCATATAACTGCCAACTCTTCCAAAAAAATCTTCGTCATCACCGGTATAGGTAACGCCGCCTTTGGATTTTGCAAAAGACTTATAATTATCTTCTTGCCATTTGCCGTAAGTATTAAACCCTATAGTTGCACCCCAAAAAACAACATCTGCAGCAGTAAGATATTTACCTAATGAATAATCACCTGCGTATAATTCGCCCATACCGGGTAATACCAAAGAGTACAAAATTGCCAAAGCGGTACTTTTTTTACCGGTACTTTCGTTTAATTGCTGAGGGGTAACGGAATTATTAATTTCAGTAATGTTAATGTTATTTTTAAGTTCAAATAAACTTTTAGAATTTTGAGCAATTACAAAATTTGAACCGACAAAAAATAAAACTGCAATTATTACCGATAATTTCTTCATTGTAAACCTATATTAATTGTTTAATAATTTTGCATAACAAATATTGTCTTCAATCCTTTCAACTACTACTTTTGTTAATGTGTTTATTAACAAACTATTGTAAGGCACGGCTACCTTAACATAATTTGAAGCAAATCCGTAAATAAATCCGTTGTGGTTTTCCGCTTCAAAAAGTACTTCCAAAGTTTTACCTATCATGGTTTCTAAAAATTCATGATGCTTTTTCTGACTTAAAATTCTAAGTCTGTTGTTTCGTTCTTTCTTAATTTCAATAGGTACTTTATTATCCATTTCGATTGACTTTGTATTAGGTCTATCGGAATAAGTAAAAACATGTAAATACGAAATTGGTAAATCTTTAAGTAAATTAAAAGTCAATAAAAAATCCTCTTCCGTTTCTCCGGGAAAACCGACAATTACATCAACACCAATGCCAATATCAGGAATTGTATTATTAATTTTATTTATTAAGTTTTTATAAAAGGTTGCCGTATATCTTCTTTTCATTAGTTTTAATATTTTAGGGCTGCCGTTTTGCAACGGTATATGAAAATGTTTGCACATCTTATTGTTGTGCTTAACCAATTCCAATATCTCATCTGTCAATAAATTGGGCTCTATGCTACTAATTCTAATTCTATAATTGCCTTCAATATCAACTAATTTATTTAATAACAAGTAAAAATTGGTATTTATTAATTTACCGTAATCGCCAACGTTAACACCCGTAAGTACAATTTCTTTGTAATTGTTTTTAATCAGTTCAATAAAATTGTTAACCGTTAAATCCGGTAACATGCTACGGCTTTTACCTCGTGCAAGCGGAATTGTACAATAAGTACATTTATAATCGCAACCGTCTTGAATTTTAAAAAATGCTCGCGTTCTGCTATCTGCATCCGATGATGAAGCGGTTATAAAATCATCAAGTTTATCTGTAGGCGTAATATGGATACAAGAAAGTTCTTTTTTGTTAAAATTATCAATTAAAGAAAACAATTTAAACTTTTCATTACTTCCAAGAACGGCATCAACACCTTTAATAGATGAAATTTGTTCCGGTCTTAGTTGTGCATAACAACCGGTAACGGCAACAAAGCCGTCCGGATTTTTTCGCAAGGCTCTTCTTACAATTTGTCTGCACTCTTTATCGGCTCCTTCGGTAACCGTACAAGTATTAATAATATAAACATCGGCAGGTTCGTTAAATTCAACAATTTTATATCCGTGTTCTAAAAATTGTTTTCCTATTGTGCTTGTTTCGGCAAAGTTTAATTTGCAGCCTAATGTATAAAACGCAACTGTATTGCTCAATTAATTCCTTTCTTAAAAAACTTTATAAAACTTATAATACAAAATTAAAAAAGTTCGTTCAATTATTCTTAAATATTTTGTAATTATACTATAAATAAATATAAAAGAAAAGGGCTATATTTTAGGTGTAAACCATAAAATACAGCCCTAATTTTTATAAATTAAAAAGCTGCTAATTATTCTGCTGCTTCAGTTTTTGTTTCTTCTTCAGGTTTAGCCTCTTTTTTAACGTCAACTGTTGGGTCTTCGTATAAGTTAAAATCGCTGCTATCAAATTTACCTGCATCTGCATTTTTAATTGCATCAATAGTAACTTTTTCTAACTTATGTGAAGTTATATAACTTACTATTTCTTCGTCCGATTTTTCTTTTAACGGAGCTAATGCACTTAAAACTATTTTTTTGTTTTCTTTATCAAATTCAACAACTCTTAATTCAAGTTCGGTATCAACTGCAAAACCGATTGATAAGTTTTTGATTTTTGAAGGTGATAACTGAGTTGCGGGTACAAATCCGTCAACGCCTTTTGGTAATTCTGCAATTAATCCTTTTTCAATTAATCTTACAACTTTACCGTTTACATCGCTGCCAACCGAATAAAGTTTTTCAAAATCATCCCAAGGGTTATCGTTAACTTGTTTATGACCTAAAGATATTTTTCTTTGTTCGGTATCTACACCAAGAACAACAACTTCAATTTTTTCGTTTTTCTTAACAACTTCGCCGGGGTGACGTATTTTCTTTGTCCATGATAAGTCACTAATATGAACTAAACCGTCAATACCGGGTTCTAATTCAACAAATACACCAAAGTTAGTTAAGTTACGTGCCGTTCCTAAATGTTTGCTGCCTACAGGGTATTTTTTCATTAATTCTTGCCATGGATCCGGGGTTAATTGTTTCATACCCAAAGAAATTTTCTTTTCGTTTTTATCTAACGAAAGAATAACTGCTTCTACTATTTGACCCATAGAAACAAATTGTGAAGGATGGCTAATATGTTGTGTCCAACTCATTTCGCTTATGTGAATTAATCCTTCAATACCTTTTTCTATTTCAATAAATGCACCGTATTCGGTTAATGATACTACACGACCTGCTACTTTATCGCCAATTTTATATTTTTGTTCAATTTGTTCCCAAGGATGTGGTAACAATTGTTTTAAACTTAACGAAATACGTTTTTTGGTTTTGTCAAAATCGGTAACAACAACTTTAATTTTGTCGTCTAATTTAACAACTTCACTAGGATGATTTATTCTGCCCCAGCTTAAGTCAGTAATATGAATTAAACCGTCAACTCCGCCTAAATCGATAAATACACCGAAATCGGTAATAGCTTTAACAATACCTTCAAGAATTTGACCTTTTTCTAATTTGTCAAGAATTTCTTGTCTTTGGTCTGCAATGGTTTCTTCAATTAATATTTTGTGCGATACAACAACGTTTTCTGTAGGTTCGTTAATCTTAACAATTCTAAAGTCCATTGTTTGACCGACAAAAGCATCAAAATCGCGAACGGGTCTAATATCAATTTGTGAACCGGGTAAGAAAGCTTCAATTCCACCCATAATGTCAACAACCATACCGCCTTTAATGCGTTTAAGAATTTTACCTTGGATAACTGTTTCGTTGGTGAAAGCGTCTTTAACTTTTTCCCACATTTTAAGAAAATCGGCTCTCTTTTTGCTTAATACCAAGTTTCCTTCTTCGTCTTCTTTACTTTCTATTACTATCTCAACGGAATTACCTATTTTGAGTTCTTCAGTAGCAGTAAATTCTGATTTGGGAATTAAACCGTCAGATTTAAATCCAACTTCCAATACAACATTATCTCCGTCAATGGCTACTATTGTGCCTTTAATTATTTCGCCTTCACGAATGTTTCGGAATGACTTAGAGATTAACTCTTCAAATTCCATTTGTTCGGTAGCTGAATAATCTTCTTCGTTAAAATATCTGGTTTTTCCAAACGATTTAACTTTTGTTCCTTTTACGGCTTCTAACGTGCCGTCTTGTAATTCGGACATTTATCCTCCAAAAAAATACAACACCGGTTTTTATATATCGGTCACAAACATATAAAAATGCGGCAATTAATTTAGTTTAACATTATTTAATTTAGGTGACCTTGTTAATTTCTTATTTGTTCTACTAATTTTGCTACTAAAGCCAAAACTTCCGTTTTTTCTTGTTCAACTGTAATTTCCGTTGTATCTATTTCAATAGCATCATCTGCTTTTTTAAGCGGACTAACATTTCTGCTGCTATCTATTAAGTCTCGTTTTTTAATATTTTCGTAAACTTCTTCAAAACTTACGTTTAAGTTGTTTTCGGTATATTCCTTATATCTACGTTTTGCACGTGCTTCTACAGAGGCGGTTAGATATATTTTAATGTCCGCTTCGGGAAAAACAACTGTTGTAGTGTCTCTTCCTTCAGTAATAATGCTATGTTCGTTTGCAATACGTCTTTGTAAGCTAACCATTTCTTCTCTAACTTGTGGTATTGTGCTTACTTCGCTTACTTTAGAACTTACATATGGCTTTCTTATCTCTTCGGTTACTTCTTCTTTATCTACCCATACTCTGGTAATACCGTCTTCAAAGCGTAAATCCATTTCAATCTGCTTTGTAAGTTCTATAATTTTATCAACGTCCGTTTCTATGTTATGTTTTATAGCTAAATACGTTATAGCCCTATACATCGCACCGGTATCGAGATAGAGAAAGTTTAAGTAATCGGCAAGTTTTTTTGCCAAAGTACTTTTGCCGGAAGATGCCGGTCCGTCTATTGCAATAATTATTTTTTTCATAGCCTGTAAATTTAAACAATTTATTGCTTTTTATCAATTGTTTAAAGTATTTAAAATAAATTTAATATTAAAATTTAATGTTTATTTTTTTTAGGCATATAAAATAAACCGGTTTTAATAATTATACAAATAACCTATTGAAAGCATAATTGTTCTTTGCGATTGACGGTATCTTTCAACGGTTCTGTTGGAAGTGTGATAATACTCGGTATTTAAAATATTTTTTAATGCAATTTGAATATCAAACCCCATATAGTTTAATAATGAGATTGAACCATGGAAAATAACATAAGCCGGAATTTTATTGCTATTTGTTGCTGTTATTAACTTAAGATTTTCGCGTTCGCCAATATAGTTCGCTCTCAAATTAATGTTAATGTTTTTATCAATAAAATACGTAATATTTAAATTTCCTGAATGTTTGCTAATTTCGGGTACAAATCGATCATCCGAAAAAGTGCTTTCCGTAAATGTATAATTTATGTTCGATTCGAGATTAGTTGATAAGTATTTAAAAACAACTTCAAATCCTTTAGTATAAACTTCACCGCTGTTTATCCACCTATATCCCAAATTTGTAATTTCTTTTGTAATTGCTTTTTCTAGTTTATTTATATAACCAATTAAATCGAACCTATAATTATGTGCTATAAAAAAGGAAGCACCAATTTCAAGCGATTTCATCTTTTCGGGATCTAATGACGAGTTGCCAAGTCCGTCAGAATAATCCCATGGCTTTGGTGCTCTAAAAGATTCACCGTAAGATAGGCGTATAATATTTCTGTTTATGTTATAATTTAATCCGAAACGGGGTGTAAATACTTGGTCATAAATACTGCTTTTATCAAACCTTAATCCTCCCGAAATAAACAAGCTATCAAATAATATTATTTTGGGTTCTAAAAACAAGCTAAACAATGTATTATCTGCCGAAGGAGGTGTTAAAGGCTTGGGTGGTTTTATAAATTGAGAATTGCTATACGATAATGAAGCATATTTCGCTAATTTTTCATATTCAAAAGAAATTCCTGCTGTAACAGAAAATATATTACCGGCATTATAGTTTAAAATACTTTCAAAACCTGTTAAGTTGTTAGGACGGTAATAGCCAATTTGTGAAGTATCCGTAACATAATATATTGTATTATCCAAAACGGTTGTATTTCTGTTATAAAACACAGTCGAAACGTTAAATTTTTCTAAAAAACTAAAATTATATTTAAGATAATTATTAACAAACCTTATATTCCAAGATGTACCGTAATCTTTTAGGTTTGTGTTTATTGTTTTATCTAAAGTTGCAGTAGAGGTTTGTTCTTGTAAAAAGTTTGTTCCAAATAATAAATCCTTGTATTTAATTTTTACATCAAAGGAATAGTCTTTTTCAAAATTATCTAAGTCTTTAGTCCAGTTATAATCTCCCTCCGCTTCTTTTAAATTTGCTTTGTTTGTTCGTTTTAACATGCCGGATAAAAGAATTCCCAATGTTTTATCGGTATTGGTGTAGCTATAATTTAAATCAACTTTTGAAGTATTAAAAGAACCTAATAAAACATTTACTTCGGCGTTGTTTTGAGTCGGATTTTTGGTTATTATATTTATTATTCCCGATACGGCATTAGTTCCGTAAGCAACGGATGAAGGTCCGTACATAACTTCAATTCTCTCTACATTAGATAAATTGTATTGTCCGCCTGCATAAAACCCGCCGGAGTTTAACTCGTTAATTTGAATTCCGTCAATTAATACTAAAGTTAAATTATTTTGATTTGGAATCCCTCTTTGAAATATATAACTGTTAATACCTTGAATATTACGAAATTGAAAACCGGGAAGAGTTGAAAGAGCTTCTTCCAAAGTGAAATATCCGTTTCTTTTTATTTCGGCAGCCGTAATTATATTAACCCAAGTTGAAATCTCGTTTTTGTTTTCAACTACTTTGGATGCCGAAGTAATTTTTAACTTAGATAATTGATAAAGGTCTAAATCATATAAATTGACACTATCCGACTGTGCGGAACAGTAAAAAAACGGATATATTGACAATAATAAAAAATAAAAATATTTATTAATAACAACGGGATTAAAACTAATATTCCCCAAAATTAGCACCCTTTAGTAAATTTTTATTTACCTAACTTAACATAAATATAAGTTAGCGATTTTTTTTTATTAATCAAAGTTAAATTTATAAAACGAAAAAATTTGGTACTTAAAAAGTATTTTTACATTTTATTTAAATAGGTTTTGGGGTTATCTATTAAGTCATTCAATATTATAATCTATTCAAAATGTAGCGGTACTATAAAAGTAAATGAAGGGGTGATGTAGTTTAATAGAACTGAATAATTTAAATAGTTTTTTGCGTACTTTATAGTAATATTCGCATCGGCAACAACTTAACGATGGAGATTAAAGAGAGTGTATTAAAGGTTTTTAGCGTAATAAATTGTTTTAGATATCGCTGGAATTTTAATACTCTCTTATTTTTTTGCTTTTAACTTACCTGCAAGACCTTCAAAAGCAGTTAACTCTGCATCAATAGAACCGATAATAATTTTTGTTTTAACTTTTACGGGTACTTTAAGATCGTCATCGGTTAACCATACTAAAATAGTTCCTTCGCTTTTAAATAAGCCGCCTTCCGTTACCAAAGGTTCTACAATAACACAATCGAAAGTTCCTGCTGCAACGCTTACTCTTTCTTTTCCGTGATAAATAACATCTAAAGGATATACTTTGTTTTTATAGAAGTTTTCTAAATGAAATTTATCCCCTTTCTTTAATTTTGAATAATCAAAAGTACGTGCCAAATAAAATGCGGAAACTATATCGTTAACATATAAAGGTATTTCATATTCGCCTTCACTTGTTTTTGCTTTTCCTTTTCTATGGTCAAAAAAAGCCGAGAAATCTCGTGAATATCCGCCTTCTCTTATATGTTGTTCAAACCGCCAAGGGAATAAACCTTCTTTATCCAAATAAGTTTCGTATCGGTCTCTAACTTTGTAAAAAGAATCGAAAGTAGGTACTGTATTAACCGAAAAAGTTACGTGGTAGGCATCGCGTCCTGAAATCTTTTTTATTTTGGGAATTTGCATTACGGCAATTCCTGCTGTAACAAAGCCGTATTTAACATCAAAAGTAAGTTTTTCACCTTCTTTAAATGCTTTATTTTCAAGCTTACGAAAAGTTGTTTGCTGAGCAAATATATTTAGTATTAAAGTAAAAAAAACGAAAATTATAAGGTTCTTTTTCATAATTCCTCTCCGGAATAAAAAATTTTATTAATAGTTTTATATACTTTTTTAACATCAATGGATTTCATACAACCTAAACTTTCACACTGTTTCCTATTGCAATTTTTACAATCAATTTCGGGTTCAAAAATAAACTTTTTGTTTGTGTAAGGTCCCCATCTTTTTGCACTACATTCATTAAACTTAGGATAAAACCCGACTGTGTATTTATTTAACGCTGCAGCTAAATGAATGGGACCGGTTGAATTTGCAATTAATAAATCCGTTTTGCTAATTAATGCAACAAGTTCATTTAGATTAAATTTTCCACTAAAGTTAAGAACATTTTTACTTACCGTTAAACTTTCACAAAGCTCTTTTTCTGCATTGCTTCCTGTAAGTATAATATTAAATTTCAAACTTTGTGCCAACAAAATTATTAGCTCTTTCATGCGTTCTATTGGTAGGTCAATTGCACTTCCGCCGCTACCCGGATGAATAATTATTATAGGATTATTGTTTTTTAGGTTAAATTCAGTAAAAATATCTTCAACTTTTAATAAATCGTTATCTGTCGGTTGTATAGAAAAATCTACACCGGTATAATCAGGTGTATGTTTTATGTCAAAGTATTTTAGCAATGCAAAATTATATTCCAATTCATGTTTCTCTCCGCTTTTGCGATGTTCATATACTTTTTTATTAAATAGAAATGAATACCAGCGATAGCCGGTCCCAATTCTGTGTTCTACCATGGCTAAAAAAGAAACCCATGCAAATTTTGCCCTTGGATAAACATTCAATACATAATTAAATTTTTCTTTACTAAATAAAGTTAGTAATTTTAAAAAAGAAAAATCTTCTATACAGTAAATTTTATCTATATGTTTGTTTAATTCAACCAATGGTTTAGTGTATCGTGTAACTAAAAAGTGAACCGAATATTGAGGATTGTATTTTTTTATTTCGGCAGCCAATGGTAAAGTTAAAGTTATATCACCTATACGGTCGGTTCTTATAATCAGTATTTTAGTGTTTTTCATTTCGAGATAGATATTTGTTGTTTTTTATATATAATCTACGTTCTAAATCTATAGCTTTGGTAATTCCTATTCTTTTAGATAAACCTATTTCAAAATTAGGGTCTTCTAACGGGTCTGCTATTTTTATACTTCCGGTTTGAAGTTTATGTCCGTTTAAACTTTTAGTAATGTTAAAGCCTATGGCAATTTTACCCGGACCATTTAATAGGTTTAATTTTTCTTTTTCGGTTATTTCGGTTTTATTAAAACGTCTTAATGCAAAAGTTTCAATTCCTTCAATCGGCTCCATGCTTCTTAATAATATTGCAGAACCTTCATTTAATTCCCCTGTAACAATGTTTGCACAAAAATACATTCCGTAAGTAAAATACACGTACAAATTGCCTCCTCCGTTAAACATTACCGAGTTTCTGTTCTTTTTGCCATTAAACGAATGACTTGCGGGGTCATCTAAAGTATATATTTCTATTTCGGTTATTTTGGCAATTAAAGTATTATTTTCTTCGGTTTTAATAAAATATTTACCCAATAACTCCTTTGCTACGGTAAAAACATCTTTAGTAAAAAAGTTTTCCGGCAAAATATTAAAATTAATAGACATTACGGATTATGGTTTTTTTTCCAATATATTTTTTATTTCCGATATCTTTGCCCTATATATCATTTCTTTTTCGGGATTAATAGAAATAAGTTTGTTATACATTTCCATGGCTTCGTTAAAATTACCTTGTGCAAAATAAATAGAGGCAAGGGGTTCGCTAATTATTCCTTTGTTGTTAAATTCCACGTTAATATCTTCAAATTCTTCATCTAAAGTTGTTACCGGGGGAATTTTTGCACTTTGTAATTCTAAAGCAATTTTCTCTAAATTATCATCTATCGAATTTTCTTTATTGTTGCCAATTGTTTCAAACTCGTCATCAATAACAAATAAGTCGTCATCGTCAAAATGTTCGTTAATGGCATCGGCAAATTTTTGATTACCCGATATTACGTTTTCTATTTTTGTATTATAGTATTTTAAAGTATCGGGCTCGTTTAATAATTTACTTGCTTCAATAAAATGTTCTTTAGCTTTATCATAATCGCCGTTAACGGTTAATACTTTACCCATTATAATATGGGCGGTTGGGTAACCGGGATAAAGCACCAATCCGCTTTTTAATATTTCTAAGGCTTTTTTAATTTCTTTTTGCTCTAAGTAATAATTTGCAACAGCAGCAAATAAAGGAGAATTTGTATCGAATTCGTAAATTAATAAAATTTTGTCTATTAATTCTTTTGTCATTTTTTTTGTTAAATAATTATTAAAAAAAAAGTCTGCTAAAAAAATTAGCAGACTTTAATATAAAATAAAATCTTATTAAAATCAAAACAAATTAATTATTTGCTCTTTTACGTGCTGCCAAATTATGTTTAATAGAAAGTCCGGCAATAGAAGCAAAACCGAAGAAGA
>DAINPX010000063.1:0-11727 GCA_036743235.1 Melioribacteraceae bacterium | reverse complement strand
CGAAAGATACAAATTGAGGATTTATTGCGGCGAGAACCGATAAAAACAGATGTTCAAACCATTGTAAATTCAATTAAAAATAAAGTTGTGTTAATTACCGGTGCAGGTGGATCTATTGGAAGTGAAATTTGCAGACAAGTTATTAGAGCAAATCCCTCCAATCTAATTTTATTAGGACACGGCGAAAATTCAATATTTGAAATTGAAGAAGAGCTAAAATATTTAAAATCATATAATGAAATAACTCAAATTAATTCGGTTATTTGTGATATTCGTTCGTTAGATAGACTCGAAAAAGTTTTTGAGCAATATAAACCGGATATTATTTTTCATGCCGCAGCACATAAACATGTTCCCTTAATGGAACTTAACCCGCAAGAAGCAATAACTAATAATGTTTTTGGAACATTAAATTGCATAAATTTAGCAGTAAAGTATAATACAGGCAGATTTATTATGATTTCGACAGATAAAGCTGTTAATCCTACAAATATAATGGGTGCAACAAAGCGTATTTGTGAAATGATAGTATTAGATGCTGCAAGAAGATATAATAAGGCGTTTTCGGTTGTAAGATTTGGAAACGTTTTAGGTAGCAGAGGAAGTGTTGTAAATACTTTTTCCAAACAAATTCAAAGGGGTGGACCAATTACTGTTACTCATCCAAAAATAATAAGATATTTTATGACTATTCCCGAAGCCGTGCAGCTTGTTTTACAAGCATTTATTTTGGGAAAGGGAAGCGAAGTTTTTGTTTTTGATATGGGTGAACCACATTTAATAGACGACTTGGCAAAAGATATGATTAAGTTATCGGGATTGGTAGTAGGTAAGGATATTGAAATAAAATATACCGGATTACGACCCGGCGAAAAATTGTTTGAAGAATTATTTAATGAAGGGGAAGTATATAATAATACACAACATAAAAAGATTTTTATAGCTCAAAATGCAAGCAGTATAGTTTTAGAAGACTTGAAAGAAAAATTATTGGTACTTGAAAAAGTTATTAATGCGGATAATAGACAAGAAATATCGGACGTTGTTAAATTAATTGTTAAGGAGTACGACGAAAACGGATATATTAACCAATTAAGCCAATCAACTAAAAATTAAAATAAATATTTTATTTTCTGCCAATTACTTCAAATAAAATTAATTCTTCTTGTTTTCCTTTTACGCTAACAGGGGGTTTTTCTGTTGTAATAAATAAATCTTTAACTTTTTCATTAACCGATTTACTAATTAAAATCGAATTTGGAACAGCTTTTGTTAATGTTTCAATTCTTTTACCTGTGTTAACGGTATCCCCCGTAATAGAATATTCAATTCTATCTTCGCTGCCTAAATTACCGGCAACAACTACACCGGAATTAATTCCGATACCTACTGCAACTTTAGAATCAAATAAATCAATAAATTTATTATTCAGTTCTTCAAGCGATTCAATCATATCCAACGCACAGTAAACAGCATTTTCTTCGTTATTGTTACTTGAAATAGGGGCACCAAATACCGCAAAAACTTCATCACCTACAAATTGAGTTACAAAACCGTCATGTTTTTTTACACACTTTGTCATTAATGAATAATATGTATTTAAAAAGTTAACTGTTTGGCGAGGATGTAATTTTTCGCAAAGTGCCGTAAAACCTCTTAAATCGCAAAAAAGGATAGTTACATTACGTAATTCACCTTCAAAAATTGTCTCTTCACCGTTTTCCAAAACCTTTTCTACAATTGATGTAGGAACATATTTTTCAAAAAGTCTAAGAATTTTTTCTTGTTCAATCACTTTATTTTTTAACTCTTCAATTAGTTTTTTGTTTTTTAATTGAAGTTGGTATAACTGTTTTGCATTTTCTATGGCTACTTTTAGTTCGTTTTGGTCCCAAGGTTTAGTAATATATCTATAAACGCGTCCGCTATTAATAGCTTCAATAATAGCGTCAAGATCACTAAAACCGGTTAATATCATTCGTACCGTGTTAGGAAATTCGTGCACAACTTTTTCTAAAAATTGTACTCCTGTCATCTCAGGCATGCGCTGGTCGGTAATAATTAAACCTATATTATTATGGCGTAGTAATTCTATCCCTTCTTTTGCACTTTTAGAAGTAAGTATATTATAATCTCTTCTGAAAGCAGCTTTAAAAGAAATTAAGTTGTGCTCCTCGTCATCAACGTAAAGAACAGAAAATTTGTCATCCATATTTATAACCCGATATTATTTCAATAACAAAATTAACAAATTTTATAGTTTTGTAAAAATAATTAATAAAAAAATTGAAAAAACCCAAAAAGTGAGGAATAAAGTCTTGCTTTTTATCTAAAATTTTCTCATCTTATTAATGTTTGCGAAATAAGAAATTTATTTATTTCATAATATATATTAGGAGTAAGGGTATGCAAAGATATTTGTATTTATCGTTAATGCCCGAAGCATTAATTGCCTCGATGTTAGCACCTGAGGAATTTGGAAATTATTTAGCAATCGGTACAAAAAAGCGAACTAGAGGACAAGCGATTTTTTTTGAAGTCGATCCCGATTTTGAGTCTGACTATTTTAATCTAACAGATATTGAAAGTAGATGTAACCCACATCCGGATGGAAAGCCAAAAAGTTCGGTCTATCTTTCAATTTATCGTGTCTTAGAAAATATTCCACTATCGAAACTTAAAAACTTGTATTTGGTTACCGATGACGGTAAGGTTCTAAGTTTAGAAAAATCCGATTATACCGGATATGATACCGATGAATTGCATTTATATCAACAACTTTGTCCGGTAACGCCCCAAATTGCAGCACTATATAACCCAAAAGAATTTATGAAATTTGTTACAAATCGAAATCAACCCGTTTCGGTACCCAAATTGGTTTTTGTGGAACTAATTCTTGATGATTTGGCAAATGATCCAAAAAACGCATCTGCAGATAACTTACCTTATCTTAATATTGATCACTTAAGAGATTGTTTGATAGGATTAAAACAAGAACATAATAAGTTTACAAAAACCGTTATTAGGTATTTACAAGGAGATATTTTATATAGAACCTGTAAAAACGGTATATTTGTAGGTGATCAAGAAACATTACTTTATTATCATTTCCCTAGTAAAGAAGAATTATTAAGTAAGTATTATTCGTGGTATAGAAGTGCGTTAGTACTTGGTTTTAGATAAATTAAGAATTAAATAAGTTTTATCGGAGAATTTAGATGGAAAATAGTTTGTTTTGGCTTGTACCCATAAATTCGATTTTGGCACTTGCATTTGCTTATTACTTTTTTAAACAAATGATGAAAGAATCGGAAGGAACTGAAAGAATGATAACAATTGCTTCGTATGTTCGTAAAGGAGCAATGGCATATTTAAGACAACAGTATAAGGTTGTGGGTATATTTTTTATTATTATGACTGTGTTATTTTCTGTATTGGCATTTTTTAATGTACAAAACGGATGGGTGCCTTTTGCATTTATTACCGGTGGTTTTTTTAGCGGTTTAGCCGGCTTTTTTGGTATGAAGACAGCAACCTATGCCTCGGCAAGAACTGCTTGTGCTGCCCAAAAATCGTTAAACGAAGGCTTAAAAATTGCTTTTAGAAGCGGAGCGGTAATGGGCTTAGTTGTAGTTGGTTTAGGTTTGTTGGATATATCTTTATGGTATATTTTATTAAATATCTTTATTAATGATGCTTCAAGCACACATAAATTAGTTGTTATTACAACTACTATGTTAACTTTTGGAATGGGAGCATCTACTCAGGCTTTATTTGCCAGAGTTGGAGGCGGAATATTTACAAAAGCTGCCGATGTAGGAGGTGACTTGGTGGGTAAAGTTGAAGCAGGAATTCCGGAAGATGACCCTCGTAATCCGGCAACAATTGCAGATAATGTAGGTGATAATGTAGGCGATGTTGCAGGTATGGGAGCAGATTTATACGAATCGTATTGTGGTTCTATTTTGGCAACTGCTGCTTTGGGTGCTGCAGCTTTTTATAATAATCCTATGCAACAATTTAGTGCAGTTTTAGCACCTATGTTAATAGCATCTATTGGCATTTTGCTTTCTATTGTCGGAATTTTTATGGTTAAAACAAAAGAGGGTGCTACTCAAAAAGATTTATTAAAATCACTATCAATAGGAATTAATACATCAAGTGTTTTAATAATTGTTGCATCATTCTTAATTATGTATTCTTTAAATATTGAAAACTGGTTAGGGATTTGGGGTTCTATTGTAGTTGGTTTAATTACGGGAATTGTGATTGGTAAAGCAACCGAGTATTTTACTTCGGCTTCTTATAACCCTACAAAGAAAATTGCCGAAAGTGCAAAAACCGGACCGGCAACAGTAATAATTTCGGGGTTAGGTGCAGGGATGATTTCTACAGCTATTCCTGTTATTGCAGTTGTTATTGGTATATTTTTTGCATTCTTATTCTCTTCAAATTTCGATTTGACCAATCTTAGTAAAGGTTTATACGGAATAGGAATTGCCGCAGTTGGGATGCTTTCAACATTAGGAATAACACTTGCAACCGATGCATATGGTCCTATTGCAGATAATGCCGGTGGCAATGCCGAAATGAGCGGATTGGGAATTGAAGTTCGCAAAAGGACGGATGCTTTAGATTCTTTAGGCAATACAACTGCTGCAACAGGAAAAGGTTTTGCTATAGGAAGTGCTGCTTTAACAGCATTGGCTTTATTGGCTTCATATGTTGAAGAATTGAAGATAGGCTTAATACGATTGGGAACAGAAACACTGAAAATTTCGGATACAATTGAAGTATCGGTTAGGGATGCCAATTTAACGGATTTTATGAATTATTTTAATGTCAATTTAATGAATCCTTTTGTTTTAATAGGAGTCTTTTTAGGTGCTATGATGGCATTTTTATTCTGTGGAATGACAATGAATGCCGTTGGTAGAGCTGCACAAAAAATGGTTGATGAAGTTAGAAGACAATTTAAAGAAATTGCGGGTATTTTAGAAGGTAAAAATGAACCTGATTATGCTCGTTGTGTCGAAATTTCGACAAAAGGTGCGCAAAAAGAGATGATTTTGCCTTCCATTTTGGCAATTATTGTACCAATAGCAACAGGATTAGTTTTTGGAGTACCCGGTGTAATGGGATTGCTTACCGGAAGTTTGGGTGCCGGATTTGTATTGGCTGTATTTATGGCAAATAGCGGTGGAGCATGGGATAATGCTAAAAAGTACGTTGAAGAAGGTAATTTAGGCGGTAAAGGTTCTAGCGCTCATAAAGCAACCGTTATTGGTGATACAGTCGGCGATCCTTTTAAAGATACAAGTGGACCAAGTTTAAATATTTTGATTAAACTTATGAGTATGGTTGCTATTGTTATGAGCGGTTTAACCGTTGCATTTAAGCTTTTTTAGTATTCTATAAAAACTCCCCGAATTGTTTGTTGGGGAGTTTTTTTAACTTATTTTATTACTTTCACAAACTTAATTAATTATTATAATCATCTTTCAGCTATTACAAGCATTTCATAATCTTCGGTAGTTAATTTGTCATTTCTGGAATAAGCTCCTAGTTTTGCTCCAAATATTTCAATTTTGCTAAATCCAAGAGATTTTAGAAGCCAAGTTATTTCGCTTGGAACGTAATACCTTTCGTTGCAATTTAGTCTTTTTTCGTTCCCCATATCGTCTGTAATTGTTGTAATATTGTAATCTCTAAAAGTCATTAAATTGAAAGTAGTACTTTTATATGTTGTTCCTCCATTTACAGAATTTTCGTTTAAAAACTCTGTTACCGAATGGAATAAAGGAAATAACCCGTTTAGGGTAGTAAAAATAAATTTTGCTTTATCTTTTAACGAGTTACTAACATTTTTAAGTATTTCAAAATTCATTTCGTCAGTTTCCATTAAAGGAAAACCGCCTTCGCATAACATTATTGCACAATCAAATTCTTTATTAAAAGTCAAACTTCTTGCGTCATGTTTTAAAAATGTAATATTTACACCGGCAACTTGGGCGTTTAATTTTGCTTTATTAAGCATATCTTCAGATAAATCAATACCCGTAACTTTATAACCTCTTTTTGTTAATTCAATAGAATGTCTTCCGGTTCCGCACCCTATATCTATAATATTTAGGTTTTTATTGTAATCAAATTCACTTTCCAAGAAATCGCATTCACCAATTGTACCTTGCGTAAAACTTTCGTTTTCGTATTTGTTCGCAAAGTTTTCAAATAAACTTTCATACCATTGTTTGGAACTCATATTCGTCTCATAATTTATTATTAAAACAACTAATTAGTATTAAAAAGAATTAATAAAATATACAAAACAATATGAAAAAATAAAAAAAAATAATTATATTAAATTTTTAATGTATAAAATTTGATATGAATGCTAATAATACTACAGAAATAGATTTAGATACCAAAACAATTCAAAAAATAGTGGATTGTTATGAAGAACAAATTGCTTTATTAAAAAGTAAAGTGAATGCATTTGAAAATGAAAATATTCAATTAAATGCAATATTATTGAGCACAAATTCAGGAACTTGGGTTTGGGATTTAGTTGAAGATAGCTTAACTGTTAATAATAGATATATTGAAATGATGGGATATGAGAGAGGGGAATTGTTAATTACAAAACCAATTGATTGTAAAAATTTAATTCATCCTGATGATTTAATTAAAATAAATTATGAAATTGAAAGCCATTTATTGGGTAAAAAAGAGTTACTTGAATGTGAATTTAGGATGAAACATAAGTTAGGTGATTGGATTTGGGTTTTAAGTAAAGGTAAAATAATAAAAAGAAATGAAGAGGGTAAACCAATTCAAATGGCAGGAATGCATATTGATATTACTGCAACAAAAAACTTAAAAGAAAAATATGATGCAAATCTTGAATTATGGCACTCTGCTTTTGATTATCATACCTCAGTTATGTTACTAATAGAACCGATAAGAGGTAATATTATAGATGCAAATTATAGTGCAAGTAAATTTTACGGATATTCAATTGATGAATTAAAAACGAAAAAGATTTCCGAAATAAATATATTAAGCAAAGACCAAATTGAACAAGAAAGAATTAAGGCTTTTAATAGCGAAAGAAATTACTTTATATTTCCTCATAAACTTGCTTCCGGTGAAATACGAACCGTAGAAGTAAATTCATCTGTTGTTTATATTGAAAATCAAAAACTACTTTTTTCAATTATTCACGATATAACCGACAGAAAATTGGCAGAAGATAAATTAAAACTAAGCGAAGAGAAATATAGAACAATACTAAAAACAGCTTTAGAAGGTTTTTTTATAATTGAAGAAAACGGAAAAATAATAGAAGTGAATGAATCATATGCCAAAATTAGCGGATATGATATTAAAGAACTTAAGAAAATGAATGTTTTGGATTTAACCGCTGAATATGATAAAATTTCGTTTAATAAAAAAATTAAATTGATTAAAGAAAATCAATCGCTTAGATATGAAACTCTTCATAAAAAGAAAGATGGAAAAGTAATTGAAGTTGAAATAAGTGCAAAATATCAAAATATTAACAATGCAGATATATTTATTATATTTATTAGAGATATTTCCGAGATGAAAAAAGCTTCTAATAAAATATTAAATATGAAAGAAAATTACGAAAGATTCTTAAATAGTCTTGATGAATTATTATTCGTCTTTTCCGAATCGGGAAATATTCTGTTTGTTAATAATGAAGTATTAAAACGTCTTGAATATTCACCTATAGATCTAATAAACCATAATATTATTAAATATTATAATATTGAGTTATCAAAATTAAATAGTTTAGGCATTGAAAATTTAGGTAAAAATAGTTTATCCAACTATATACATACAAAAAATAATACAAAAATACCTATCGAAGCAAGAATATTAAAGGGAATTTGGGATGATAAGCCGGCTTATTTCGGTTTATTTAAAGATATTTCGCAAATAATAATATCTGAAGAAAAGTTTTCAAAAGTTTTTAAATTAAATCCTGTTGCTTGTGCAATTTTTGAACCCGAAACGGGAATATATTTAGAAGTTAATGACGCATATTGCAAATTATTTGAATATGAAGAAAAAGATATTATTGGAAAAAATGCAATTGATCTTAAGATTATTGATATTGATACAAAAGAAGAAATCTTAAAAATTAGAGATTTGGAAGGGAAAATTTATAATTATGAAACGAAATTTTATACTAAATCCGGTAAAACAAAATATGTTATTCTATCGATTGATAATATCCAAATTTTTGATAAAATCGTTCGTTTTAGTGTTGCTGCCGATATTACGGATTTGAAAGAAACACATAATAGATTAACAAATATTAATCAGCAACTAATCGCATCTAAAAATATTATAGAAAAGATTTTAATTGAAAAGGAAATTGTTATAAATCAGCTAAACGAAACCAAAAACAGACTTGAAAAAATTAACTCCGAAAAAGATAAGTTGTTTTCTATAATTGCACATGATTTAAAAAGTCCATTCCAAGGATTTTTAGGCTTAACAGAACTGTTGGCAAATGATTTTAATAGTATTACCGGTGAAGAAATGCAGGAATTATTTGGGCAGTTTAACGATAGTACTAAAAGATTATATAATCTGTTATCAAATTTATTAGATTGGTCAAGAGTGCAGCGGGGGATGATAACTTTTGAGCCTAAAATAGTTGACTTATCTTCAGTTATTAAACAAAACATCTCTGTTTTATCGCAATCAATTAAAAATAAAAATATTATTATTAAAAATAATATACAATATAATTTTATGGTATTTGTTGATGAAAAAATGATAAATTCGGTGATTAGAAACTTACTTAGCAATGCCGTTAAATTTTCAATGATAAATTCCGAAGTGGTTATTAGCATCCTTAATTTTGATGAAACATTTGTAACGGTTGCAATAAAAGATGAAGGAATTGGGATACCAGAAGAAGTTTTTTCAAAACTATTTATAATTGGTGAAAAAGTAGGAAGAAAAGGGACCTTAGGTGAAGAAAGTACCGGTTTGGGTTTATTGCTGTGTAAAGAATTTATTGAATTACATAATGGAAAAATTTGGGTTGAAAGTGAAATTGAAAAGGGGAGCAAGTTTTATTTTTCGCTACCAATTAAAGATATATTTAGTTAAAATTTGGATTAAGCATGATTATTATAGACTTAGTTTATAATCTTTCAATAATTGTTTCTGCAAGTGTTCTCTCGGGATTTATTGATAAAAGATTTAATAGAAACACAAGAACCGGTAAAATAATACAAGGGCTAGTGTTTGGTTTTATCGCTATTATTGCAATGTTAAATCCATATAAATTAACTGAAGGTGTATTTTTTGACGGTAGATCTATTATATTAAGTTTGGGAGCTCTTTTTTTTGGAAATACTGCAGGAATTATTTCCGGAGTTATGGCAATAATTGTTAGAATATTTATTGGAGGTAGCGGTGCTTATGTAGGAAGTTCAGTAATAATGTCATCTGTTCTTATAGGTTTATTATTTAACTACCTTCACAAGAATGATTACATTATAATTAATGCTATAACATTGTATTTATTTGGAATTCTTGTACATTTAATTATGCTGGCATTAATGTTCTTTTTACCTGCAAATTTAGTCTGGATTACATTTCAAACCATCGCAATTACTGTTATATCGGTTTATCCTTTTGTAACAATATTAATAGGAAAAATTTTAACAGATCAATCCGACAATATAGAGTTATTAAAAGATTTAAAAGAGAGTGAAGAAAAACATAAATCAATAATTGAAAATAGTTTTGACGTGATATATACAATATCTGCAACAGGTTATTTAACTTATGTTTCGCAGGCTTGGGAAATAGTATTGGGACATAAAAAAGAAGAAGTAATTGGTAAACATTTTTCTCAATTTGTATATCCTGATGATGTTGAAGAATGTTTTAAATTTTTAGAGAAAGTGCTACAGACAAAAAAAAGACAAGAAGGTATTGAATATAGGGTTAAACACAAAGACGGAACTTGGCGTTGGCATAATACAAGTGCAGTTCCTTTAACCGATAAAGAAGGAAATGCGGTAGGTTTTGAAGGAATTGCGAGAGATATTACGGAAACTAAAAAATTTAAACTAAAGCTTGAAGCAAGTGAAGAAAAACTACGATATTTTATTCAAAACTCGCCGATGGCTGTTATTGAATGGAATAATGAACAAAAAATTACAGGTTGGACAGGCGAAGCAGAAAATATTTTTGGTTATTGTGCATATGAAGTGATTGGTAAAAATATGGAGGATTTAAAATTAATATTTGAACCGGATATTGAAAAAGTAAAAAAAGATATTGAATTATTGATTTCCGGAGTACAGAACTATGTAATTACAATAAATAGAAATTATACTAAGTCCGGTAAAATTATTTATTGCGAATGGTATAATACAGTAAGGAAAGATAGAAGAGGAAAGTTGTTATATTCACTTTCTCAAGTACTTGATATTACCGAGCGAAAAAAGGCAGAAATTGAATTAGCGGAAAACCAAAGACGATTAAAAGATATTATAACCTTTTTACCTGATGCTACTTTTGCTATAGATAAAAACCATAAAATAATTATTTGGAATAAAGCTATTGAAGAGATGACGGGGTACTCTTCGGAAATTATGATTGGTAAATCTAACAATGAATATGCCATTCCTTTTTATGGTAAAGAACGCCCTGTTTTATTGGATTTAATATTTTTGGAAAATGAGGAAATTAAATCAAGATACAATGAAATTGTTAAAAGAGGGGATTCATATACTACTAATGTATATTGTCCGAGTTTGTATAACAATAAAGGAGCATGGTTATTTTCTAAAGCATCACCTTTATATAATAACGAAGGTGAAATTATAGGAGCAATTGAAAGTTTACGTGATATTACTTCACAAAAAATGATAGAAGAAGCAGAAAGAAGCAAGCTTGAAAGAATTACTTTACAGCAAGAATTATTGATAGAAACTGCTACTTCAGAATATCTAAATAGAGGTGACTTAAAACTTATTTCGCAATTTTTAACGGAAAAAATTGCGAAACTATTACGGACCGAACGAACCTCAATTTGGCTATTTAATGATGATTTTACAAAAATGGAATGTTTGAATTTATATGAATTGAGTAAAGATATACACAGTAAAGGTGAAATTTTAACATTTGAAGATTTTTCTTCGGAGTTTGAAGCATTAAAAAGGTCAAAATATGTTGATGCAAACGACCCATATAACGATCCCAGAACAAAGGGATATGTGAATAGCTACTTAAAAAAATATAATATTACGGCAATATTAGATAGTGTTGTAAGATTTTCCGATAAGTTACTCGGATTAGTTTGTGTTGAGCATGTAGGTGTAAAACATACTTGGGATAATGAAGAAATATCATTCTTGTGCCAATTAGCCGATCAAATTGCAATTGCAATTTCTAATAACAAAAGAAAAATTGCCGAAAAAAGTCTTAAAAAATTATCATTGGCTGTTGAACAGAGTCAGGTTTCTATTATTATTACAAATAAAGAAGCACAAATAGAGTACGTTAACCCACGTTTTCTTGAAATTTCCGGATATACGTTAAGTGAAGTTTTTGGTAAAAAACCAAATATTCTAAGTTCTGATTATCATTCAAAAGAAGAATTTGATAAAATGTGGGCATTATTAAATGCAGGTGAAAATTGGAACGGTGTTTTTAAGAATAAAAATA
>DAINPX010000062.1:0-11739 GCA_036743235.1 Melioribacteraceae bacterium | reverse complement strand
TAACACTGTTATTGCTTTTATTTAATGCCCATGTAATAATTTCTTCTTCTTTGGATGAGATAAAATCATCGAAGGCAGGATAATCGGTTTGGCTGTTATTTATTTTGGTTTCTTTACTAATTGATAAATCTAAGTTTTCTAAAGATATATTACCCGTATAAGACAAGGCAACTATACGTTGAACAATATTTTCTAATTCTCTTACATTTCCTTCCCAATTATGTTCAAATAAACCTTTATATATTTCGGGAGTAATTAATTTTATTTTATCAGCGGCATTATGTTTAACAAAAAAATGTTCAATAAGCTCCGGTATATCTTCTTTCCTTTCACGTAAAGGAGGTAAAATGATTGGGATAATATTAAGTCTATAAAATAAATCTTTTCTAAATAGATTTTGTTCAACCTTTTGTTTTAAGTCAACTTTAGTGGCTGCAATAATTCTAACATCAATATTTATTAATTCGTTACTTCCTATTCTGCTAATTTGTTTTTCCTGTAATACTCGTAAAAGTTTAACTTGCATTGATAGAGGGAAGTCATCAATATCATCAATAAAAATAGTCCCCTTATCGGCATTTTCAAAAAGACCTATACTTCTTTTTTCAGCTCCGGTAAAAGCTCCTTTTTCATGTCCAAACAATTCACTTTCCAAAAGTGATTCGGGTATGGATGAACAACTAACTGCAACAAATTTATTTTTGCATCTATCACCCCAACTATGTAAAGCTTTTGCAACAACCTCTTTACCCGTACCGCTTTCACCTTGTATTAATATGGTGCTTTCGGATATTGCAAGTTGTTTTATATTACTAATTAGTTTTTGCATTATTTGACTACTGCCGACTATTGTTTTATTTTCAAGAATATCCAATCTTTTTTTTAATTGTGTATTTTCTTCAATAACATTTTTCATTTCCCTTATATTCTTTAAAATAGAAAGGAGTTTTTCGGGAGAGAAAGGTTTAGTTAAATAATCATAAGCCCCTGTTTTTAATGCTTTAACTGCTGTTTCGACCGTGGCAAAAGCAGTAATAAGAATTACTTTACAAGTTGGTGAAAACGAAATAATTTTTTCTAAAATCTCTATTCCACCAATTTTTGGCAACCTTAAATCGGTTATTACTATTTCGGGTTCAGTTTTATAGAATAATTCAAGTCCGTTTTCACCGTCACTAGCAGCAAAAACTTCAAAATTTTCTTTTTGTAAAATATTTGTTAAAGATACACGCGATATCTTTTCGTCTTCAATTATTAATAGTTTCATCATAATTTATTGGTAAAAATACTATAAATGTTGTTCCTTTGTTAATTGTGCTTGAAACGGTTATCTTTCCACCGTGTGATTCAATAATTCCTTGGCAAACAGATAAACCCAAACCTGTACCAATTCCCATATCCTTTGTAGTAAAAAAGGGTTCAAAAATTTTCGGAAGATGATTTTTCACTATTCCGCAACCGGTATCGGCAATTTCCATACACACATTATTATCTAAAGAATAAGTATGAATTGTAATTTTCCCTTCATTAGCTATTGAATCGGCTGCATTTAATAAAAGATTCATAATAACTTCTTGAAAAAGGTGGTATTCAATTTTTACTTTTGGTATATCATGTTTTAAATTTATTATAACTTCAATATTTTTTGCTTTTAGTCTGTAATCAAACAGACCGGTTACTTTTTGGATTGCGTAATTTATATTAATAATATTGTCCGATATCGGTTGCTGTCTGGCAAAGCCTAATAATTTATTAACTACGGTCTCAATATTTTCTATTCCCTCGTTAATTAAATCAAGGTACTGGAATAATAATTCCTTGTTTTCGGGGTCAGTTTTAATAGCATATAAGCACGACTTAATACCGTTTAGCGGATTATTTACCTGATGTGCAACACCTGAAGCAAGTCTTCCGATTGACGCCAGCTTTTCGGCTTGATAAATTTGTTTATTTGCATTTTCAAGTTGTTTTACCGTTTGATTTATTCTTTTTTGCATTTCGTCAAATTTTTTATATAAAACATCAATTTCATCAGGGGTATCAATAGCTGCAATATTGTATTCGGATGCATAATTAATATTTTCGATTAAATTAACAAAAGTATCTAAGCGCGATGTAATTTTTTTTACTAAAATATTCAATAATAAAATTACAAATCCGCTTACAACAATGGTTGCTATTAAAAGCATAAAAAACAAAAAAGTTAATTCCGATAGAACCGGTTTAGCAGAAAAACCTATCTTTAAATAACCCCATCTGTGTCCAAAACTTTTAAAATTTTGATTAGCTTCAATTAACCAGCCAAATTTTTTGGAATTGTATATTTTTACAAAATCAATATCGGGTTGATATTTAATAAACGAAATATTAGCTTCAGTTTTAATAATTCCTTTATGCAAATATCTGTTTATAATTACAGAGCCGTATTCGTCGTAAATTGTAACAAATACAACACCATCAATTTTATTAATAAAATTGTCAATATAACTTTCCAAAATATTTTCTTTAATAAAAACGGAATTTCCTTCAAAAATCATTGCATCGGTTAAAGTAACAGCAAATGTAGAAGTAATAGCCTCCGCAGTCTTTATTTCTTTTTGTAAAATATTTTCGCGCCATTGCACTAATAATAAAACCGATATTAATAACATCAAAAATATTATTAACAATCCTATTGAAGTAATTATTTTAGTTTTAAGACTATTATTAAAAACCATTTTTCTCTTTTTTTAATTCTCTTATTATATCATAATCTTTATCTTCTGCTTTATAAAAACCATATACAAATTCATTATCCCAACCTTTTGTAATCTCTTTTCTTAGTTTGTTATCTTTATTAATTAGCAACAAAGATTTAACCATTTCTTCAATTGCTTTGCTATTATTATTGCTTAAAACAATTATTGGTGAAGTTGGAATAGGATTAGAATAAGCAAGAATTGTTACGGTTGAATCCAACAAATTTTTTAAAAGGTATTCGCGTGTTACTCCTATGTTATAGTTGCCTCTTACAACCTGATAAATAACGCTTTGATGATGAGGGAAGTTTTTTATTTCCCCCAAATCACTAATATCAATTTTGTAATCTTTAATTAAAACATTTGTAAACCAATTAGCAGAAAAAGACTCGGCAGAAGGTAAAGCAATAGTTTTGCCTTTTATATCGCTTATCGATTTAATTTTTGAAATACGTTTAACAAATAATACCGACCTGGAATAAGGCAAAAAATTTTCATTTAAAGGTTTTAATATAGGTTTAATATCAAACTTCTTTTTTGCTTCAATGTAAACATACGACCCTACAAATGCAGCTTCAACTTCTTTATTAATTAACATTTCAATTGTTTGATTATAGTTTTCACTTAGTTTTAACTGAAAGTTATAGTTAGTATTCTGTGTTAAATAATCTAAGATCGGTTGATAGCCTCTATATATAATGTTAGGAGGATATCTTGAAATTACACCTATATAAACTGTATTTTTATCTTTCAAGTTGGAAGAATTATTGTTTTTATTGTAAATTACAATACGCTCAATATTTATTGTATAGTTATAAAATAGTATTGTAAAAATTAACGCAATTATAAAAATAGCAACTGAATAAATAAATATTTTCTTATAAAACATTCATATAACCGAAAATAGGTTTTTAATATTAAAATTTACAAATATTTTTATTGTAATCAAAAATCAATTATTATTTATTGTAATTTAGTCTGATATCTTTTCCAAATGCAAGCCGTTTGCATTTGGAAAAATTTTAGTTATATTAGAGTATGGAAATTTTAATTAATACTTTAAAAAAAGCCGGATACAAAATAACCAACGGAAGAAAATCCGTTCTAAAGTTTTTAGTTAATGCCGGCAAGCCGGTTTCATTAAAAGATATTCAAAACGAACTATATGATATAGATTTTGCCAGTATTTATAGAATAATAAACTTATTTTTAGAGCTTAAAATTGTCAGAAAAGTGAATTTTGGCGAAAAATATTTACGTTATGAGTTAGAGGGTGAAAATTATGCACATCATCATCATATAGTTTGTACCAAATGCGGTTGCATTAAAAGAATTGACTTTTGTTTTGTTGATAAATTGGAAAAAGAAACTAATTATAAAATTTTAGACCACAATATGGAGTTTTTCGGAATATGTCCCAAATGTTTAAAAGACTAAGTTTATTTTCATTTGTAGCATTAGTTTTATTTATAGGGTGTAATAAACAAAATAATAAGCCCCAAAATGATAAAATTAAAATAACAGTTACAATTACAACTTATGCCGATTTTGTTAAAAACATTGGCGGCGATAAGGTAGAAGTTAATACTATGATACCTCCTAATGCAGAACCTCATGATTATGAACCGACACCTGCTCAGATAACACAACTTTCTAAAAGTAATTTGTATTTTAAAATTGGGAGCGGATTCGGTTTTGAAAATGCCTTGTTAGAAAGACTACAAGGGAATAATAACAACTTAAAAATAATTAATACCGCAAAGGATATTAAAATTTTTAATAATGACCCTCATGTATGGTTAGGGTTAAATGAGGTTAAAATAATATTAAAAAATATATATACAGGATTAGTTGAATTTTCACCTAAAGATAGTTTATATTTTAAGCAAAACTTTACTAAATACTTAAATGCAGTTTTGGATGAAGAGAAAAAAATTAAAGAATCGTTTGCAAAAAATAACAATTCATATGTTTTAGTTTATCATCCTGCATGGTTTTACTTCTTTTCGCAATTTGGAATTACGCAATTAGGAATTGAAAAACACGGTAAAGAACCAAATGCACAAGATTTGAAAGAAGTTATTAATATTGCGAAAAAAAATAATGTTAAAGTTGTTTTTATTGAGCCTCAGTTTAGTAAAGAAAGTGCTTTGGCTATTGCGAAACAATTGAACGGTACAATAGATGTAATTAATAATATACCTGTAAATTATTTGAAAAACTTAGAAACCGTTAGACTTAAAGTGAGTAAAAGTTTACAATGATTAGTGCAATAAGTGTAAAAAACATTGATGTAACTTTAAGCGGATTTAAGATATTAAATAATATAAATATCGAAATTTCGCAAAATGAATTTTTGGGTATAATAGGACCAAACGGGGGCGGAAAAACAACCTTATTAAAAGTGATTTTAGGTTTATTAAAGCCCGATTGCGGTGAAGTATTTATTATGGGAAAGCCTATTAAAGACTCATTAAATTTATTGGGTTATGTTCCTCAGTATAATTCTTTTGAAAAAGATTTTCCAATTTCGGTTTTTGATGTTGTTAAAATAGGAACTATAGGTAAATCTTTTAAGAATAAAAATGAAGTAGTAAATAAAGTTTTAAAACAAGTAGAAATGTATGAATATAAAAATAGATTAATAAACGAATTAAGCGGCGGGCAAAAACAACGTGTATTAATTGCTCGTGCTTTGGTATCTTCACCCAAAATTTTACTTTTGGACGAACCTACCGCAAGTGTGGATACTAAAAACGGGCGTACTTTTTATGAATTATTAAAAGAGTTAAATAAAAATATAACAATAGTATTAGTTTCGCACGATATTGGTGTTCTTTCGCAATACGTTACAAAAATTGCATGTTTAAATAAAAATTTGGTTTATCACGATTCAAAAGAAATTTCGCATGAGATGTTAGAAGAAACTTACCATTGCCCTGTTGATTTAATTGCACACGGTGTACCGCATAGGGTTTTAGGAGAATATATAAACGAGTAAAATATGTTAGAAATTTTCAGTTATGATTTTATGATAAATGCATTAATTGCAGGTACTTTGGCAAGTATTGCATTTGGAGTAGTAGGAAGTTACATAGTAGTAAAAAAAATATCCTACATAAGCGGAGGAATAAGCCATACTGCTTACGGAGGAATTGGACTAGGATATTTTTTAGGATTTAGTCCATTATTAGGTGCAGTAGGTTTTAGTATTTTAGCTGCAATAATAATTGCATACTTAAGAACTAAAAGAAATAACAACGAGGATACAATTATTGGAATTATGTGGTCTTTGGGTATGGCATTGGGTATATTATTTATTAGTTTAACAGAAGGTTATGCTCCAAATCTTAATGGATACTTGTTCGGCAACATATTAGTAGTTCCTACGGAAGAACTTTATTTGATGTTTGTTTTAGATTTGGTTATTGTGCTTTCAGTCTATTGTTTTTATGATAAATTTTTGGCAATTACTTTTGATGAAGAATTTGCAAGAGTTAAGGGAATAAAAGTAGATTTATATTATTTGATTTTATTAATACTTATTGCCTTTACAACAGTAGTATTAATTAAATTGGTTGGTATTATTTTGGTAATTGCATTATTAACTATTCCGGGTGCAATAAGCCTTCAATTTGTAAAAAGTTTAAGAAGTATGATGATTTTAAGCACTATAATCGGCTTTTTGTTTAATCTTTTGGGCTTAATAATTTCATATTATTTAAATATTTCTTCCGGGGCAACTATTATAATTATTGCAGTAATTAGTTATATTATCAGTTTAATTTTAAAAAATTATTACTTTAATAAAATAGTACTACAAAACAAAGAGGCAAGTTTTGATTGATTGGAATATAAACCCCGAGATATTTTCTATCGGGATATTTTCGGTACGTTGGTATGGATTGTTATTTGCCATGTCCTTTTTCATCGGATTTCAGATTATGACATGGGTGTTTAAGATAGAAAAGAAGAGTGAAAAAGACTTAAACGATCTTGTATGGTATATGATTGGCGGAACGGTAATTGGGGCACGATTAGGACATTGTTTGTTTTATAGTCCGATGTATTATTTAAGTAATCCTTTAGAAATATTAGCAATTTGGCATGGCGGATTGGCTTCGCACGGTGCAGCAATCGGAATTTTATTAGCTATGTATTTTTATACTAAAAGTAGAAAAGGTATTTCTTATTTATGGATATTTGACCGCGTTGTAATTACGGTTGCTCTTGCGGCAGTTTTTATTAGAACCGGAAATTTGTTAAATTCCGAAATTTATGGTAAACCTACTAACGGAAATTGGGGATTTGTTTTTACTGCAGTTGATAACATCCCGCGTCATCCCACGCAAATTTATGAAGCATTGGCTTACTTGGTTATTTTTATTATTTTATTTTACCTCTACAAAAAATATACTTCAAAATTAAAAGAAGGATTGCTGTTCGGCTATTTTTTGGTCGGTATTTTTGGATTTAGAATTTTTGTTGAATATTTTAAAGAAAACCAAGAAGCATTTGAATCTGCTTTGCCGTTAAATATGGGGCAAATTCTTAGTTTTCCATTAGTAATATTGGGTTTATATTTAATATATAGAACCAAAAGAATTGAACCGATAAAATAAAAATAGCTTGTTGAAAAAACAACAAGCTATATAAGTCGGGGTGATAGGATTTGAACCTACGACCTCTTCGTCCCGAACGAAGCGCGCTACCGGGCTACGCTACACCCCGAAATCAAGACTTCTAAAATAATATTTTTTTTATTGTTTTTCAATAAATTATTTAAATTGTATATATTATTTAGAATATAAAGTAAATATTTTTTATTTTTACATCTTTTTTTTCTTAAATTGCGAACTTAAATGAAAAATTTTATAGTAATTTCATAAATGACGATTTACAAACTAAACCGGAGAAATAATGCCAGTATTAAAACAGTTTAAAACCATTCCGGAAATATTTGAATATTTAACAAAAACATTTGCAAAAACAACCGATAAACCTGTCTTCAAATTTAAAGAGGGAACTACAGGGTATCGAGATATATCGTATAGTGAATTTAAAGAAAATACGGAATTATTTGCAAACGGCTTAGCTTCAATGGGTATTAAACAAGGTATGAAGGTTGCAATAATTGCCGAAAATAGACCTGAATGGGTTTATTCTGATATGGCGATTTTAGGTTTAGGAGCAATTGATGTGCCTTTATATCCTATATTAACAGCAGATACTATACAATTTATTTTAAATAATAGCGAATCAACGGCAATAATTGTATCAAATAAATTTCATTTAAATAAAGTGCTAAAAATAAGAGATAAATGCCGAACTTTAAAAACTATTATTGTAATGAATGATAAAGACTCGATGGCTGAACCCGGGGTTTATTCATTTAGCGAAATTAAGTATAAGGGAAAAGAATTTATTAAAGAAAACCCTAATTATTTTTACGAAACTATTAAACTATGTAAAGAAGACGATTTAGCAACTATTATATATACATCGGGTACAACAGGTGAACCGAAAGGGGTAATGTTAACTCATAAAAATATGGTTTCTAACACCGTATCGGCTCATGATGTATTTGACTTAGGAAAAGAGGATACATTTTTATCGTTTTTACCGCTATGCCATATTTTTGAACGAACTGCCGGATATTATGTTGCACTTTCAGGCGGATGTACAATAGCTTATGCCGAAAGCATTGAAAGAGTTGCAAATAATATGGAAGAAATTAAACCGACTGTAATGACTGCGGTTCCAAGACTTTTTGAAAGGATGTATAACAAAATTACACGAAATATCGAAGGTCAATCGCCAAGTAAACAGAAAATATTTACATGGGCAGTTGAACTGGGGAAAGAGTATGCTATTGCAAAAAAATCTCCTCAAGGTGTTCCAATTACGCTAAATATTAAGCATAAACTGGCTGCAAAATTAGTATATGAAAAATTAAAACAAAAGACCGGCGGAAATTTAAGATTTTTTATATCCGGCGGTGCACCGTTAAGTAGAGATTTGGGACTGTTTTTTGAAGCAGTGGGAATAATTATTTTGGAAGGTTACGGTTTAACGGAAAGTTCTCCGGTATTGGCTGTAAATAGACCCGGAAATTATAAATTCGGTACGGTCGGAAAAGCTTTTCCGGGTGTTGAATTAAAAATTGCCCAAGATGGAGAGATTTTAGCTTATGGTCCTAATATAATGAAGGGATATTTTAACAATAAAAAAGAAACGGAAGCAGTATTAAAAGAAGGCTGGTTGCATACAGGAGATATCGGTGTTTTTGATGCTGAAGGTTTTTTACATATAACCGATAGAAAAAAGCACTTATTCAAAACATCGCAGGGAAAATATATTGCTCCTTCGCCAATAGAAAATTTGTTTTTGGCAAGTAAATATATCGATCAGTTTATATTAATTGGCGATAGAAGAATGTTTTTAAGTGCTTTAATTGTCCCTGATTTTGAAGCGATTAAAGAGTATGCCGATGCAAATAGAATACAATATAACACTGTTGATGACTTAATTAACATGAAACAAATTTATGACTTAATTGATAAAGATTTAATTCAATTTCAGAAGAAACTTGCTAATTACGAACGAGTTAGAAAGTTTACTTTATTAGATAAACCGTTTACTATTGAAGAAGGTACGTTAACACCATCGTTAAAAGTAAAACGAAAAGAAATTGAATCGAGATACAAAGATTTGATTGAAGAAATGTATAAATCGTTTGAAGATTAAAAAAGTATTAGCTCCGTAAAGTTTTATTTTACGGAGCTAATAAACTAATATCTAATTATTTTGAAATTGCTTAATGCACCGCTAATATCAATAAAAACTTTGTTTTTAGCATCTTCAAAATTATTTGAAACATATGTGTCTTTATCAATTTTTGTAAATTGGCTAAAATTTTTACTACTTAAACCAAGATCATTATAAATTTTTATACCGGAATTTTTCGGTATTTTAAGTTTAAATGAAGAAACTCCCATTTCGATATTTACTTCTGTCCGGGTGTGTTTATCACCTAAAGTAATTAATGTTGACGTAGCTCCTGTATGAACAGATAAATTGCGAACTTTGAAATCAGATAAATCAATTTCGCCTTTTGCAGCACCATAATCTAAAGTCATATCCCAAATCGGTTTGCTATTTAGGCTAATACGCAGAGAATTTCCTTCACCTTTACCGAATTTAAAGTCGTGAGAATCGTTATCGTTACTTAGGTCAATTTTTACCAAGCTATCTGATGATGATGTTGAAAGAGTATATTCACTATATTTTCCGTATGCCAATGCCCAAATTAACGAATCGGTGTTATCATTAATAGTAAATGCCGTAGCTCCTGTATTTAATTCAAAATATCCATAGGCTACCGAGGAATCGTATGGTGCAGTATAATATTGTCTATTATTTCTTTCCGTATAAGTGAAAGAAAATTCATCATCAAAAAAGCCAAATATATTACTTGAAGTTCCGTAAACCAAAATAGCCATAAAAATACCGAAAGAAGAAGAAACAAAAGGTTTGGCTAATGTATTTTTAGTAAGTACTAATAGACCCCAAAATACAAATATTAAAGGATATAAAGAAGATACAAAATTCCAATCGGTGGTAAAGTGCATCTTACCGGCAATCCATATAAGACCAAAAGCCAAGAAAAATGTTCCCCAAAAGTAATGTCCGTTTTTCATTTTATTCAAGCTCCTAAATCTTATTTTCTAATTGAATTCCAAAGTAAAAGTAAACCTACAATAATAAACACTAACGGTATTAAATCATGAAAATCGAACCAATCGAAGAATTTTTCTAAAAAGAAAGCTAAACCGAAGAATACAAGTAATCCTCCAAAAATTAATCTACCGGTAGAAACTTTATCGCTTTTAGTTTCTTCATTGATGTTGATTGTATTATTTTGAGCTTGAGAATTTGTGGTTTCGTTTGTTTTGCTATTATCCGGGTTCGGTTGACCGTCAATATTAACCGCATCGAAATTATTTATTTTTTGATCTTTATTGAAATTAAGTATAGGACGGTCATCTTTATCTGCCGGAATTATTATCCACATAATAATATAAACTAATAAACCGACACCGTTAAAAATTGTAAGCAAAACAAATATTATTCTAACTATTACAGGGTCAATGTTAAGGTAATTTCCTAATCCGGCCGCTACACCGCCAACTACCTTATCTTTTGTCGAGCGATACAATTTTTCTTTCATTTCGTCACCTAATTATTTGTTCAATTCTTTAGACGAAGACAATTTTAAAATGTTCAAAAATTTTACTTTAAAAATGAACTAAAGTAAGTAAAATGGTCTATTATACTCTTTTTCCAGTAATCGTGATTATGCACTCCGGGTTGAAATTTATGTTTAATATTAATATTTAACTTTTTTGCATTTTCTAAAAACTTAACATTTGTGTTAAATAAAAAATCTTCCGTACCGCAATCAATATATAATAATTTGTTTTTGCCTTCAATATTTTTTAACAAATTTGTGCATGAGTTCTCTTCCCAAACAAGTGAATAGTCTTCGATGTTGCCCGCAGAAGATTTTATTGTATTTCTATTGGGAAAGGCAGTGAGGTCTAATAATCCGCTTGTACTTGCCGCAGTTACAAACATATCCGGGCGTTTTAAGAAAAACGAAATTGCACCGTGCCCTCCCATACTTAAGCCCGTAATAAACATCTTCTCTTTATTTATGTTAAAATCATTTGTAATTGAAGGAATAAAAACTTCAAAAAAGAAACTTTCGTATTGGCTATTTTCTTTAATAGGACTATTAATATAGTAGCTATCAAAAAAAGCATCAGGGCAAGCAATTACAATATTTAAAGAATCGGAATACTTTTGTAAATTTGCCAATTCGCTCCACTGTTTGTAGTTTCCCGCATATCCGTGCAGCATAACAACTAACGGTAATTTCTCATCAGATTTTTGTGAAGGAGTAAACACATAAACGGTATCTACGGAAGGAATATAATTT
>DAINPX010000061.1:0-11853 GCA_036743235.1 Melioribacteraceae bacterium | reverse complement strand
TCTCTTTCAATACCAATTATCTATTATTTTATACCTAAAATTACAGCCCTTTATATTTTAATTCCACTTGCTATATTTTCTTTAACTTTAGACTTTGGACGGTATTATTCTACTGGTTTAGCTAAATATATATATAAATATTTCGGTTTTATGCTTCGGAAACACGAAATTGATAGTAATAAAAAAAATTTAAATGGGGCAACATACGTTTTATTATCTGCGGCATTGGTTGTTTTAGTATTTCCTAAAGTAATAGTTATTACGGCTTTTACCGTATTAATAGTTAGTGATATTATGGCTGCACTTATTGGAAGAAAATTTGGACGTCATAAATTTTTATCTAAAAGCTTAGAAGGAACTTTGGCATTTTTTGTTAGTGCTTGTTTAGTTGTTTTAATTACTCCAAAGGTTACGGGAGATATTATTGAATATGTTATAGGGTTTATTGCGGTAGGTTTTGGAGCAATAGCCGAAAATATATCTTATGGTTATAGTGACGATAACTTTGCAATACCGGTTTCTATTGGAATTGTTATGTGGTTATTATATCTTTTATTTTTACCGAATCTTTCTTTAATACTTCAAAATGTTCCTTTATAGTTGAAACAAATTATAATTCTTGTTTGTAAAATTTACAAAAATAATTTGAAGTTACCATGATAAAAAAATCCTTACTCTTTTTTGTTTCTGTATTAGTTATTATTAGTATAATGATATCTTTTTCTGCTTGCTCGCAAAAAAAGAAAGCTTTTGGCAACGAAGATGATATTTATGTTATTTCCGATACCGCAAGTTATTATGCTCTTGAACCTGCATTATTAACTGTTTTTAACAAAATAGTTTATACACCACAACCGGAAAACTTATTTAACTTAAAACGCTTTAATTATGATAGTTTTGAAAAACAGAAAAATAAAAAGAACGTCTTAATAATTTGTCCTTTATATACCGGTAGTGAACTTTCAAAATATGTTGAAAGTATATTAGATGATAAAGTAATCGATTTGGTTATGAAAGATAGTGCTTTCTTTTTTACCAAAAAAGATTTATGGGCAAAAGATCAGTTGGTTATGATAGTTACCGGAAAATCAGATGAGGTAATAGCGAAAAACTTATTACAGTATTCGGAAAATTTATTGTATGCCTTCCAAAAGGCAAGTGACGAAAGACTTTTTAACTCGCTGTATAATCCTAAATATGAAAAGAAAGACATTGAAGCAAAGTTGTTAAAAGACTATGGTTGGCTAATTTATGTGCAAGCAGATTTTCAGCTTGCCATGAATAAGCCGAAAGAAAATTTTGTTTGGTTAAGACGTTCACCTGATACTGATATGGAAAGATGGATATTTGTTCATTGGATTGATAACGCCGATCCTTTATTGCTTAATGGTGATTCAATTTTAAGCATCAGAAATAAAGTTACAGAAAAATATTACAGAACTGCCGATGATTCAACTTGGGTCGAGATATCTGAAGATAATAGAAGCAGTAAAGAAGTTAATTTTAACGGATATTATGCTATTATGACACAAGGTTTATGGCGATTTAAAGATAATAGCGGTGGAGGTCCATTTATTAGCTACACATTTTATGACGAAAAATCTAAAAGGTTGTATATGATAGATGGTTCAATTTATGCTCCAAAATATTATAAAAAACGTTTAATACATCAAATTGATGTTCTATTACAATCTTTTAAACCGGGGCATAAGGTGGATAAAGATAAAGCTGAAGATATTTTAAGTTATTATGAATAAAATAGAACGCCGGACTAACCGGCGTTTTTTTTATTTGATATAAATCATTTTAATAGTTTTTGTTAAATTATTTGCAGATAACCTGCAAAAATAAACTCCGCCCGAAATATTACCGGCAGGTAGCCACATTGTACTGTAAGACCCTGTTGGTAAATTATCGTTTACAATGGTTTCAACTTCATTTCCCAAAACATCATAAATTACTAAACTAACTTGAGATTGCTCTGTAATACTAAATTTAATTGTAGTAGATGGATTAAACGGATTTGGGTAATTTTGCTCTAAATTAAAATTGGACGGTTGTAATAGTTCTGGTTTTACTTCTACAGTACCCGCAGTTGTCCAAAGTACGTCTCTAACATCAATAAAACCGTTATCCGGAGCTAATGTATCTACTGCCGTAAATGAAATACTGAATCCGTTAAGTGCAATAATTTCATATGAAATTTCTCGTTCATAACTACCGGTGGCTGCTTCATATCTGGTTTCGTCTTCTCTTAGGCGTAAAGCCTGAACAATCTCGTTATCAGGTGTTCTCAGCATCCCGTAGCCGTCGCATTTGTAATGCTTTCTATGATTTTCTGTATATGAATTCATAGGGGCACCGTTTAAAAACGAGGAAGCAGTAAATTGGAATACGTCAGTCCATTCGGTTAAATAAGTCATCGGAAAAATAAATGATTTTTCAGCAGGGTTGTTAACCAGTTTTTGACCGATTGTCATGTTAGGTAACGTTACTTGCATTTTTGCCCCATAAACATTAAAAGCATCGTCTGTAACATTGATATACGAGTAAAAACTGGCAGGAACTCCCATCATCTCTTCCGGTGTTTCTAATACATAATTTGAACCCGGAAATTCACTAATATAAGGAGAAGTTGCAGGATTTACTGATGTAGAAATAACAGTAATATGCGATTGTAAATTGAAGAAATCCCAAGTATTATTCCCCGGTTCTCCGATATTTAAGTTAGTTATTAAAGTATCTTCATGACTTATTATCGAATTTCCAATATTATAGATGCTTTGCACATAACTTTTAGTTAGTGTAATTTGCCCAAAAATTGTGGAATTTAACAATATAAATAGAACAGAATAAAAGTAGATTTTTTTCATAACTTTCCCCTAAAATAATTTATAAATTTAGTTAACCAATCAAAAAACGGAATAAATGAAGAATTTAAGTTAAATTTTATTAAATATATAAATTAATATAACAAAGTGCAAGAAAAATAAGATTATTTTGGCTCTAAAATTTTAAGATTTATGCCTAATTAGTCCAATATCGATCTTATTTTATTATAGTTTATGTTATTTTATATAGATCATTTTAACAGATTTTGAAAAATCATTTGCAATCAATTTGCAAAAATATATGCCTGAGGCGGTACTATTTTCGGGTGTCCATGTGTTGCAATATGTACCGGGGGATAATTCTTCATTGAGGATTGTTTTTATTTTGTTACCCAGAATGTCATAAATTGATAAGTTTACATTTGTTTGTTTGCGAATGCTAAATTTAATTTTAGTTAAAGGATTAAAAGGATTTGGGTAATTTTGTTCTAAGGTGTAAGCTGAAGGGGATTGTTCCTCCGAACTAACGTTAACGAAGCCCAAATATGTCCATACAAAATTTTTTATTTTAATACACCCCGTATCAGGTGCAAGAGTATCAATAGCCGAAAATGAAGCACTAAAACCCTCCGGCGTTATATATTGATAATTAATTTCTCTGTTGTAATTGCCCGTTACTCTATTAAATGTAGTTTTATCTGCTTTTAATCGTAATGCCGGAAGTAAAACCTTCTGAGGAGTTTGGATCATTCCATAAGCATCACACTTATAATGAATTCTTTGAATTTCCGAATTTAAACTAATTATATTACCGTTAAGTAATTCAGTTGAGTTTACTTCAAAAATATCATCCCATTCAGTCAAATATGATAAAGGAAATATTAATGAGTTTTGAGGAGGATTATAAGTAACTTTTTCTGCAAAAATCGTATCTTGAATAGAACTTTGAATTTTGGAACCTAAGATGTAAAAACCGTTCTCTGTTAGATTAATATATGAAAATAGATTAGTTGAGATATTCATAAAATTACTTGCGGTTTCGGTTACATAGTTTGCACCCGGAAATTCAGAAATAAACGGTGAATAAAAAGGGCTAACAGATATGGCTGTGAACTGATTATTTAATAGCAAATTTGAAAAATCCCAAGTATTGTTCCCTAAAGATCCTAAGTCCGTTTCACTTTTTAAAGTATCAAGAGAGTAAGTAAGCGTATGACCGTCATAATACAAATGTTGATAGTCTTGAATAGTAAACGTAATTTGTCCCAAAGTAATTGAATTTACCAAAAATATTGTTAAAATTAGAAATGAAAAATTTTTCATCTTTTTAGCCCTATAATATATAAAGAATATTAAATCGCTCAATTAAAAAATATAAAGTACAAAATACTTAATAATAAATTATAATAAAATTGTTTACTCGGGGTTATTTTAGAAATTGGGGTAAATTTTTATCAGGGAAATTACTTATTATAATATCTTTGATTAATTTTTCATTTTCTATTCTGTTATAAGATTTTTCATAAATAGCACGGTTTGCAAGCATTCCAAAAATTATGTTTTTTAGATTAATAATATATTTATCTTCAGTTTTGGGAAATCTTATATTAATATTATAATTATTTTGTGGATGATAATCTCTATTTTTTACAACCCTATATAATAATCCTTCCGGTACCAAACTTAAACCATCGGGAATTTCAATTTGATCATTTTTAATTTCATTATCAATCAATTCCGGACCAAAATAAATAGGTCTTTTATCAATATTATCGGCAATTAATCCTTTAATTATAGCTCTATAATATTTTTCTAATATTTGAGGGTTATAGTCCTCTTTACGTTCAAAAGGTTGTAAAGCTTTTAAAAATTCGATTTTATCGTTTTGCAAATTATCAAAAATTCCTTTATAATTTGTCTCTAATTGAGTGTAATACCAGGATCGTCTTAATAATTCTTTATCTATAACAATTAAATCCGGTCGTTTGTTTTCAACATATCTAAAGTAATAAAAGGGTGAAATAAAATAATCCCACTGATAACTTATAATCATACTATTTTTTTGGGTTGTTTTTAGAATATGGTTTGTATAATCGTGATAAATATAATTATCTGATTGATTAACCGAATTAAAAGTAAAAAATAATTGAAATAGCGGTATTATAAATAGAATTAAAGCGGCTTTGTTTTTAATGTTAATAGGAAGTTTTGTGTAGATATAAACTAAAGCAAAAACTGATAATAATGAGAAAGCAACATAAGCTGCCAAAAAATAAGAATCGATATCGTTTATATCATAGTTAATAGCATAGAAAACCGTAAAAAAGAATAATATTAGTAAAAAAATATAATTCTGTTTCGAGACTTTAAAAGAAATTATAAAACCCATTAATCCTATTATAAATGTGATATAAGAAAACTCAAGAGGTAAGTTGGTAATAAAATATACGAACTGTTCTTTAGCGGCTTCTGAAGAAGAAAAGAGCCATACTTGATATTGAAAGCCTGAAATATGTCTTATTAAATTTTCCCAGTTATGTGGGTTACCCCAATTTAATAAAGGGAATTGAGATGAGCGTAAAACTAAAAAAGAATAAATTAAAGTAAAAACCGTTAAAAAAACAAGTGATGAAATAACAAAAGTAATTAAGCTTTTTTTAGTAATTTTTTCTTTAATAAAATATAAAAAAGCTAAAGAAGGAAGAATTAAAAAAGTTGTTAAATGATTACCAAAGCCAAAAGCCAAAGCAACTGCTATTATTATCCAATCTTTTCTTTCGGTTTTTTCCTTTAAGGAAATTTTGAAGGATTGAAAAAGGATAATAGAAAAAAGTAAGAGATGAAATGAATATACTTCAACAGAAGTACTTTGAAACCAAAAGGTTTTGGAAAAAGCTAAAATTAAACCTCCAACAATTGAAAAAATCGTAATTTCCTGTTCGGTTAAACTTAAAAAAAATTGAACATTCTTTTCGTGTTTCTTTTTATTGGATTTTTCTTTAATTTTTTTTTGACCCACCGATTGCAATATGTAACGTAACGACCGAATAATAAAAAATACAGCTAAAGAAGTATAAATTGAAGCTAATAAGTTATATTGATAAATTTTTGTTACCGGAAGCGGAATTAATCCAAATAAATAGCCTAATACAGTAAATAAAGGATAGCCCGAAGGGTGAGCAATACCTAAAATGTATTGGATTGAGGCAAGTTCTCCGGAATCGATTTGCACAACTGAAGGGGCAAGAGTAAATTGATAGACAACAAAAACAAAAAGTATAATAAAATAATCAAGTTTTTTACCGTTTAGTAGCTTAGTCATTTATTACTTCCTATGTATTTATTAAATAATCCGCTATTAATATTTAAAAAATTATGAATATCTTTTCTTAATTTTTCAATATTTTGTAAATTCAAAAATAATACTAATCTTATTAATTTCATATTATCAGTACTTAAATTAGAGTTATTTACCCCAAAAATATTTTGATTGCTCAATTCAATTTTTTTAAGATAATTGTAATTGTTTTTAATAATTAGATACTCTTCATCAGTCATTATATTTCTTAATAATTCAAGTCTTTCAATAAAATTAGCATTATTGATAATAACATCATAATCCATTTTATAAAAAAAAGAATACTGAATTAGAAAATCAATATCTTGAAGAGCACCTTGCGAATATTTTATATTTGTTGAAATTGATAAATTTTTGTTCAATATATTTTTTCGCATTTCGGTAATTGTTGCACAAATTTCTTTTTTATCTTTATCTTTTGCAATATTAAAAAACTCAATAATAATAGCTTCAAAATTGTTATAATTTCCGCAGATAAATTTAACCTTTTGAAATGCTAAGAATTCCCAAATACGAGCCCTTGTTTTTAAATAATTATTAAAGCTGTTTTTTTCCCAAACTATTTGCGAACCTCCTCCTTCGGGACGCAAACGGAAATCAAACTTAAAAGGGTATAACTCGATTTTAAGAGTTTCAATAAAAACGGATGCCTCGTTAAATACAGCTTCATAATTATATTTTTCGTCTGTAATAAACATTAAATCAATATCCGAAGCAAAATTCATTGATCCGGTACCGTAACTTCCAAAACCTAATACGGTTAGATACTTAATATTCAACTTATTATAACAATCATTTATTTTAGAAGTAATAATTAAGGAAAAATAATTACATAATTCATCTTCTTTAATAATATTTATAGCAAATTGAAACGATAAAATAAAAAGTAGCTGATTCACAGGTCTATGAGTATTAGTTTTAATAAAATCCTTAAAAAAAACTCTTCCCGTAAGTAATAAATCGCTAACTCGTTTATCCAAAGACCAAATATTAAAAGCTCGGTCACTAAATAAGCAAAAATTAATAAAAATCTTTAAGTATTTAATATTTCCAAAAGTTTTATACCAAATCGATGGGAAATAAACCGAACGTATTCCTTTTGCAAAGTTTTCAAGAATAATATCGGGAAATTCCGAAGAACTTAAAATATTTATTAATTCAGGTTCAAAATTATTAAATAGTTCCGCAGTATAATTATCAAATCCTTTATTATTTAATAAATCGGCACCATACTTTAAGTAGTTAAAGTTTTTAATGGATCTATTTTTATCAATAAATAAAATCGACTCTATATTATTGGGATCTTTTTTATTAAAATTTTCAATTTCGCTTGTAATAAAAACAGAATCGAAGAATTTACGCACGTTTAGTTTTGAATTGGCTAATTCCTCGCAAAATTCATTTTGATTTGAAAAATTAAAAAATTGCCACATGGAGTTAAATATTTCACTTCCAAAATTAATTGTATGAGTTTGAGTATCATTCATTAATTGTAAATAGTGTTCAATTTTTCTGTAGAATATATATGCTTTAATAAGAGTGGTTAATTCTGTTTTGGTTATTAGTTTATGTTTATTCAACAGCTTTAAAATATAAATAGAATTACCAGAAAACATTTTTTTTATTTTTGGTCCGTTTAGCAATTGTAATGCTTGGATGGAAAATTCAATATCTCTTATTCCTCCTTTACAAAGTTTAATATTATTGTCGTTTTCATATTCAATTTTTTCTTTTATCTTTTTAATTCTATCTAACGGTGAATTATTAAAGTTATTAAAAAACACATAAGATATTATAAATTTTCTGAATTTATTATACAATGTTTTATTTCCGCATACATAATTCATCTTTAATAACATCTGTTTTTCCCAATCTTCTCCGCGTAATTCATAATATCTAATATAAGAGGTTATTGAATTTGCCAGCGGTGAATTTTTACCATCCGGTCTTAACCTAAAATCAACTCGGTATATATAACCTTTTTCGTTAATTTCGGTCATAACATTAATAAATGTCGAAACAGCAGTATTAAAGAACATATCGGTATTAATGTAGGTATTCTTTTTTAAAATTGTATTTTTATCATAAAATAACATTAAATCGATATCAGAACTATAATTTAATTCATTTCCTCCTAGTTTACCAAGAGAAATAAGAGTATATTTTCTGTAAAACTTAGTTATTTCAAATTTTTCTAATAAGGAATTTAATACCAAATTAAAAACATAACCCGTAATTACTGTTGCTAAGTAAGATAAATATAATGTTGTTCTTTGTAATGTGTAAATTCCGTTAATATCGTTGAAAGCAATAATAAGAGTATATTTACGCTTAAATAATTTTACAAAATTAATCTTTGAGTTAAAGGTTTTAAATTTTAAAGTATTTAATTTTAATTCATTGATTAACTTATTTTTAGAAATTTTTAAGTTAATATTTGTACTATCTAAAATTAAATAAATATACTCGGGGTTTCTAACTAATATATCGGTTAAATAATTGCTATTTGAAGTAATAGAAAACAATGATTTAATATAAAAATCATATTTAATGGAATTTTTTAAAAAATTGTTTCTATCATAAAGTGAATTAATAACTCTAAAAAAATTATTAAAGGCTAGTTTAGTGGGGTAAGCAAGTAATTCGTTAAAAATACTTGAGTATAGGAGTTCAAATTCATGCGAGCTGAATATTCCTCCCACTAAATCAATAAGCCTTTTTTGTAGTTCTTCTTTTAAATTATTATCCATTTGCAAAAATAATTGACTTGTAAAGTTATAAAAAAAGAAATTAAATTTAAATTATCAAATTAAAAATTACTTTAATACCTATTAGATGTAAATTTAGGTAAAATAAAAGACTAAAAATTTATGGAATTTATTGCATTTAGCTTGTAGGATTGGTAATTTTGTTATCTGTAATTATTTGGAGAAATTAATGTTAACTAATTTGTTGAAAAAACTTTTTGGTGATAAGCACACGAAATTATTGAAAGAATTAACACCTATTGTAGAAGAAATTAATAACATCTATGTCGGATTAGAGAAATTAACCGATGATGAACTTAAAAATAAGACTGTTGAATTTAAGCAAAAAATTAATGATGCAACTTTAGATTTAAGAGAAGAAATTGAAGAGCTTAATAATCAGTTAAAAAGTAATGAACTGGAAGAAAATAGACATGAAATTTATGACCGTTTAGATACTTTAAATAAAGACTTAGACGAAAAATATAACGAAATATTGGACGAACTATTACCTGAGGCTTTTGCAGTAGTAAAAGATACTTGCCGAAGATTAGTTGGAAAGAGTTGGGATGCGGCTGGTAATAAAATAAATTGGGATATGATACCCTATGATGTTCAGTTAATAGGCGGTATGGTATTACATCAAGGAAAAATTGCCGAAATGGCAACAGGGGAAGGAAAAACATTAGTTGCAACATTACCGATATATTTAAATGCATTAACCGGTCGTGGTGTTCATATAGTTACGGTAAACGATTATTTGGCAAAACGTGATAGTGAATGGATGGGAAAAATTTTTGAATTCCACGGTTTAACTGTGGGCTGTATTTTGACAAACATGGACCCAGAAAGTAGAAGAGTAGTATATAATTACGATATTACATATGGTACAAACAATGAATTTGGTTTTGATTATTTACGCGATAATATGGCGGTTAGAAAGGAAGACTGTGTGCAACGAGTTCATAACTATGCTATTGTGGATGAAGTTGACAGTGTTTTAATTGACGAAGCAAGAACTCCTTTAATTATTTCAGGACCAGTTGGTAACCCCGACCATAAGTTTTATGAAATGAAGCCTAAAGTTGAATATTTATTTAAAAAGCAGGCTTCTTTGGTTAGTTCTATAGTTGCAGAAGCAGAAAAACAGTTAAATGATAGTAACGGATTTAACGAAGAAGCAGTTGGAATTGCACTATTGCGTTCCACACGCGGGTTTCCTAAAAATAAAAAATTGATGAAGTTATTAAGCGAACCTTCCAACAAAAAGCTGATGCAAAAAACAGAACTTGAATTTTTACGCGAAAATGCAAAACGAATGCCGGAAATAGATGAAGAATTATATTTTTCTATTGATGAAAAAAATAATCAGATTGATTTAACCGAAAAAGGGAGAACGGAACTGGCTCATGGTTCTGTTGAAGGGAAAGAATATTTTGTATTGCCGGATTTATCGCAAGCAATTGGTAAAATTGATGGCGATAGTAATTTAACGGATGAAGAAAAAGCTATTAAGCGTGAAGAAGTTTATAAAGTTTACGGAGAAAGAAGTGAGAGAATTCACACTTTAAACCAATTATTAAAAGCTTATACATTGTTTGAAAAAGATGATGAATATGTTGTAACCGAAGATGGTAAAATTGCAATTGTTGATGAATTTACGGGTCGTATTTTACCTGGTAGAAGATATTCGGATGGATTACATCAGGCAATTGAAGCTAAAGAAAACGTAAAAGTAGAAAGAGATACACAAACTTTAGCAACAATTACTTTACAAAATTATTTTAGATTATATAAAAAAATAGCCGGTATGACCGGTACTGCCGAAACCGAAGAAGCCGAATTTTATGAAATATATAAACTTGAAGTAGCAGTTATTCCTACTAACAAGCCAATTATGAGGGCTGATATGGAAGATGCTATTTATAGAACAAAAAGAGAAAAGTATAATGCTATTTTAGAGAAAATTAAAGAACTTAGAGAAAATAACCAACCTGTTTTAGTTGGTACAACTAGTGTTGAAGTTTCGGAAACAATTAGTAGAATTCTTAAAAGTAAAGGGATACCGCATAATGTATTAAATGCAAAACAACACCAACGTGAAGCCGAAGTTGTTGCATATGCGGGTCAACCGGGTGCGGTAACAATTGCTACTAACATGGCAGGAAGAGGTACGGATATTAAACTTGGTCCGGGTGTTGTAGAAAAAGGGGGCTTATATATTTTAGGTACCGAAAGACACGAATCCAGACGTATTGATAGACAGTTACGAGGACGTTCGGGACGTCAGGGAGATCCCGGTAAATCAAAATTCTTTATATCATTGGAAGATGATTTAATGCGTTTATTTGGCAGTGATAGAATTGCAAATATAATGAATAAAATGGGAATTGAAGATGGAGAAGTTATTGAACATTCTTTAATTACTAAATCAGTTGAAAGAGCACAGAGAAAAGTTGAAGAGAATAACTTTGCAATTCGTAAACGTTTATTGGAATTTGATAATGTTATGAATCAGCAGAGAGAAGTAATATATACACGAAGAAGACAAGCTTTGGAAGGCGAGCGTTTAAAATCTGAAATTTTTGATTATTTAAACGATTTTGTTACTTCAATTGTTGAAAATTATTTTGATGATGCAGATATACAAGGAATGCGTCAAGAATTTTTGCAACATTTATTAATTGATATTCAGATTGATAGTAATACATTTGAATCTTTGGGTAAAAGCGGATTAATTGAAAGAGTAATTGAAGCTGCAAAAGAGTTTTATAGACGTAAAGAGAACCAATTAGGTAGTGATTTGATGGCACGGATTGAAAGATTTGCCGTTTTAAGCGTGATAGATGAAAAATGGAAAGATCATTTACGCGAAATGGATGATTTGAAACAATCGGTGCAAAATGCTTCCTATGAA
>DAINPX010000060.1:0-11925 GCA_036743235.1 Melioribacteraceae bacterium | reverse complement strand
TTTGAATTAAGGTTAAAACTTCCATCATTTCATCTAAAGTACCAAAACCACCGGGAAAAACTATAAGAGCTTTGGCAAGATAAATAAACCAAAATTTACGCATAAAAAAGTAATGAAATTCAAAAGCTAATTCTTTGGGAACGTATGTATTAACAAATTGCTCAAAGGGAATGCTAATGTTTAAACCGATAGATTGACCGCCTGCTTCAAAGCAACCCTTGTTGGCTGCTTCCATAATTCCGGGACCGCCACCACTGCATATTGTTAATTTTTTACCGTTACCGGGTAAAGTTGCAGCCCATTTTGTTAAACGAGCAGAAAGTTCTTCGGCTTTATCATAATAATGAGACATTTCAACTAACTTTTTAGCTTTTTTAAGATTTGCATCATAGTTCGGCAAAGTTTTATCGCTGTTTTCAATATTTAACAAATTCTCCTTAGCATCTTTAGATGATAATAAACGAGCAGAACCAAAAAAAACTATGGTATCTTGTATTTTCTCTTTTTTAAATCGAGCTTGTGGCTCGTAAAATTCTGAAAGAATTCTAATAGTTCGTGCTTCCGGAGAGTTAAGAAACTCTAAATTGTTATACGCTTTTTCCGGTTTCGAATCGTCTTTCATTTTACTAACTCCTTTTTATAAATTTAATCGCAAACTTATTAAAATAATATATTTTTATGTTTTTTCAAAGTGAAAAATTTAGAAAAGATACTTTTGTAGATATTATAACATTAAATAAACTGAATCAGAGTTTAAGGATGTTTAATTTATTCAAGAAAACTACAAATAAAGTCAGCCGGCGGAAATAAAATGGTGTAAGCTCTTTTTACTTTAATCAAAATCTTTTACCAAAATTAATATTAATATTTCCGTAGGTTTTGTTTTGTTCAAATAAACCCTCGTAGCTAAAAGAAGTATAAAATGAACGTAAAAGATTAAAAGATAAATCAATACCTAAAATAGATTGTTGTAAACTGCCACCGTATTTTGTAAAGTTATAAACCAAGTATCTATAGCTTATGTTAGTATTTATTAAACCGTTAAAAATATCTTTACCTAAAGCAGCACCATATATAGTTCCGTTTAAATAAGCACTTAAAACTTTATTAAAAGTTAGGTTAAGAGATGATTTAATAATAGGTAAATTATAATAATTTAAATTTAAGCTATAGTTGTTATTTGTTTTATTGTCACCGTTTTTAAATCGATATCCGTAATTTAACCCAATAAACATTGTATTTAATAATCGCAAATTTGTTCTAAACCTAAAACCTTGTCTAAGTTCGTTTTCATATATGCTATCTGCATAAGTTCTAAATGTTTCGTAATATATTACATTCTTTCTTGCATCGTACGATAAACTAAACGAAGCCCAACGGGTAGCATTATAATTAATGGACGAATAAAAGCTTGTAAAATAAATATTATTGCGCTTTATGTTTTTTTCAATTTTATATAAATCCCACTCTCCCGATAAAAACAAATTTACATTTTCAATAACATTGTTGGCATGTTGAAAATATATAAATCTTCTGTCGGTTTTAAAATTATTGGTTTGATTAAATAAACTTAATGTATTTGTTAAAGTTCTATTATTTAAAGTATCGGTTCTTTCTAAAAAAGCACCTATTTGAAATAATTTTAAGTTAAATCCGAAATCGCTAAAATTTGGTCGAGATCCAATTATTGCACCAACCGTATTATTCTTTATAGTGAACTCGTATTGAATTCCATCAATAGTACCGATATTACTAATCTTGGGATTAATTCTTCGTCCTAAGTAAAATGAATTACCATTAAAATTATAATTAATATTTAAATCATATACTTTTAATGCATTTCCCAAATTATTGTTTACCTTATACCATTCGTCTGACTTGTAGGTAAATATTATATAACTGCTAAAATTAATTGGTGAACCGGAAACATTTTGCTCGCTTGCCGATAAATGATATCTAAATCTTTGAGAAAAGTTGTTTGTGCTAAAATTATTAAAACCGGTGTACGAAGTAATTCCTATTCTACCTCGAATTGAATTTTTCTTCATTTCGCTTTTGTTAACAAATAATTCTGCAATTGAATTATCATAAACATTTTTATTTACAATTAAATCTAATCTGTTATTTTCAAATAAAGTATTATTAATTGCAATTGCTTTTATACTATCGCCTATTTGTAAAGTGTTAATTAGCGGTACACATGCAACTGAACGCTTAGATAAAAATTGAACTGTCATTGCAGGATATAATAAATTTTTGTTCATTATATACAAAGTATCACCGGAATTAAGAAACTTCGTAGTAGTAAAAGAAACATAATAATAATTGTTAGATTTAAATGTTATTTTTCCTGTTATTTCGTTTAGCTTTTCTGCAAAAAGCAGAGAACTCATTGTTAACATAAAAATTATTATCAAAAAGTTTTTCATTTTAATCCTTCAAATTATTCTTTTTGATAAATAAATTATTAACTTTTCCGTTTGGGTGACAGTTATAACAATCAGGACTTTTATAAAAATATCCTTGAACGCCGGTATGTTTTAAGTCCATTATGGCTTGGTTGTGTTCATGGCAGTTAATACATTCAAAAACTTGATAATTCCCAAAAACAGCATGACAATTGGAGCAATCATTCCATACGTTTGTGTGAGTTCCCGAAAATATCGGGAAATACTCTCCATCATGATTAAATAATGCCGGTATCCATGAACTTTGGTTATGGCACAAATCACATTCCATAGGAAAATTTGCAGCCAAATGAGACGGATTTTGAGTGCTGTTATATTCGTTTAGATGACATCCGACACAGGTTTTGGGAGTATTATTGTAATCGTTTTTATGGCACTGAAAACAAGTAATATTACTATAAGAATGTGCCCCTATTAAAGGATAATAATTATTATGAATAGGAAAAATATTGGTAACCCATTGAGGTTCGGGAGTATGGCACATACTACAATCTTGAGGAATTCCTAAATAGACGTGATTAGGATTTACGGATCTGGTATAATTTTGCTCATGGCAGTTGAAACATGTATTACTAAGGTTAGTGAATCCGCTAATATGACATGCCGAGCATTCTATTGAAGCGTGAACGCCTAATAAAGGCAAAGAAGAGTTTGCGTGATTAAAAGCCCCCGCACTTGTACCCGCAGGATGACAAGCAAAACAAGCATCGCTAAAATAAGTATATCCTGATACACCCAAATGCCTGTTATCCATTTCAGGTTTGCTATGGTTATGGCAACCCAAACAAGAATATTGAGTTAAAACATTTGGTGTGGTATGGCATGTATTACAATTTTCCCAACTACCGGCATGTTCTCCGGAATAGATAGGAAAATATTGATTATCATGCGGGAATGTGGAAGGTGACCAACCGTTAGGAGTATGGCATGCAGCACAATCGTTTCCAAAACCTACAATTAAATGATTAGGTTGCGTAGTATTAACATAATTATTATAATGACAACTATAACATCCGGCAGGTGTGTTTTGATAATTTTCGGGATGACAACTTTCACAATTTTTTAAAAGTAATTTGTGCTTTCCCAATAAAGGATAATATTCATCATGTTTATCAAACTTATAAACTTTCCAACCATATTCAACTGTATGACAATCATTACATTCAATCTGAAAACCGTATTGTATATGATGTGGTCTTGTTGCTCCGGCAAAAGCTTGGTTATGACAATCGTAACACTCGGTTTTATTTAAGGAATATGTGTCGGGCAAATGACATTTATCGCAGGTTGTATTTCCGTGAGCACCTATTAAAGGGAAAGCATTTACATGATTAAAAGAACCCAAAGCAACACCGGTAGGATGGCAAACCAAACACTCGCGCGAGCTATAAACGTAAGCTTGAATATTTACATGAACATCATCCGTAATTTCATTATTATGTGCATGGCAATCAATACAACTAAATTGAGAATAATTCCCCGGCACTCTGTGGCAATCGATACAATTATCCCATTTATTGGAATGCGAACCGGTAAAAATAGGAAAATACTCTGCATCGTGGTTAAATGTAGCCGGTTTCCAGCTATTTTGATTGTGGCAATCGTTACATTTTGTACTAAAATTTAACGTTTGGTGTGGTGGTTGAGTAGTGTTATTATAATTTTCTATATGGCATGAACTGCATTCTGATGAAGTATTATTGTAGTTTCCTTTGTGGCACAAAATACAATTATCTTTAATGTTTAGATGTGCCCCTTCAAAAATATAATAATTGTTATGCAAAGTAAATTGCGAAATTTCCCAGCCCCTTTGTGTTGAATGACAAACCGAACAATCGGTATCAAAACCTAATGTAGTATGATTAGGATTTGTTGCGGAATTATAACTTGAAATATGACAAGATGAACATGTACCGGATATGGTAGATTGTGTATGACAAACATTACAACGGGTTTCTAAATGTGCTCCGGTAAGTAAAAAGCCCGAAAGATTATGATTATACGCCCCGCTGCTTTTCCCTTGTGGATGACAATCCAAACATCCTAAAGAATTATATCTATACCCATTAATATTACTATGTTTTAAATCCGTATCCGGTTTATTATGTTCGTGACAATTTAAACAATTAATAGTAGAGTAATTTGATTGAATATTATGGCAATCGTTACAATTATTCCAAACACTATTGTGTAATCCCGTATAAATAGGAAAATAATTTACATCATGAGCAAATTTTCCGCTTGACCAACTAATTTGGTCATGGCAAATTGTGCAGTCATTTGAAAAATTTAAGTTTAAGTGAGGCGGATTGGTAGTTAAGTTGTAATCTGTTTCGTGGCAACCAAAACATGTTGTCGGTAATTCGGTATTAAAATTGTTTTTATGGCAATTAATACAACTTAAATTAGAATGAGAACCTAATAGAGGATAATACCGGTTATGCAACTCGAAACGAGCCGGTAACCAATTAGGGGTTAATGTATGACAAATTTCACACTCGTTTGCATTAAACCCTAAACTTACATGGTTTGGGTTGGTTGTTGCATTAAAATCTTTTTGATGGCACGAAATACAAGTTTTGTTTAAACCAGTATATTTTGAATCGGTATGGCAATCAAAACAATTAGTTAAATTATGACCCGCTATAAGAGGAAAAAACGAATGATCGGTTATCTCGCTTTTCCAACTCATAGTTTCGGCTCGGTGGCATTCATAACAATTTGTTGAGTAATTTCCGGCAATATGATTTGGATTTTTGGCATTGTTAAAATCGTTTTGGTGACAATCGTAACAATTAACACCTAAAACATCATATTTAAAAACATTACTGTTTTTATGACAAACATTACATTCCAACAAGTTATGCGAGCCAACTAAAGGAAACCTATTGTTACGGTGAATATCCTTTAAGTTATTTATAGTCCATGAACTTGTGTTATGGCAAATAATACAGTTTTTATCTAAGCTGCCTTGGTGGATATCTACGTGGCACTCGAAACAGTTTTTTTTTACTTTGTTAAATTCCAAACTTGTATGACAAGAATTGCAAGAGTTATTTATGTGTGAGCCGTTTAAAGCAAATTTGGTTAACGAATGATCAAAGTTTATATTGTTGTTAGAAGTATTATGGCAAACAGAACATTCAAAAGTTAAACTATTTCCATGTGGCGATTGACCATAAGCAATAGAAACAATTAAAATAAAAAATAGTATAATTAGACGCATTAATTATTATTAAATATATTATATAATTATACTAATTTATCGTATTTAAAATAAAAATACAAATTAAAAGTTAGTTGTCTTACTCGCTAACAAAGGTTTCTTCAAATTTATCGAGTAAACTTAAGGGATTATCCGATATTGCAAAGCAGTAAAGAGGGTATAAAGTATAAAATATTTTTACGGATTCCGATAAAAATTCCGGACCGAAAATTTTTAACTGATTTGGAGTTATTATCTTTTGTAAAATAATCATTTTAAATTTAGCAAGCGCATTAAAATGTTCGGCAAAATTAAAGTTATTGATAACCAAATCCGGGGCTTTGTTTAATTCGTAAAGAGAATGATTTTGGTTAATTTTATATTGTTTACAAACTTCGCTTATTTCATTTTTATATTTTGATAAGTTTTGTTTAAAATAAAATTCATTACCGTTGCTTGCATTAATAAACAAACCGATTTGACACTCATTTGCGTCAAAATAAACAAAAAATTCACTATCCATTTTAAATTTTCCGAAATGAATTAGTAAGTAATTTCTATACGGTTCTCCTTTTGCAAAACGCATATCTTTATTAATACGCATTATTGTTTGGTTAAATTTTGGTTCGGTACGTATTGCGGGGTTTAACAAGTTAAAAAAATTACCCATTTCGGTTATATAAGATTTAGCAGGAGAAATTAAATAGTTATCGTAAGTTTCGCGGTTTTCTTTAAACCAATTAGTGTTGTTATTTTTAGATAATTCTTCAAAAAAATTAAATATTTTGGGGCTAAAACCCGTAAAAGGAGCAATAGTATTTTTCAAAACATACTTCCCAAACTTAATGTAATGTAAAAAGCACCAAAATCTTTACGGTAATTTCCCTTTAAATTTTCAACTCCTTTATCAAACATATGAGTATAATAGTAACGGATATTAAGCCCTACCAAGTTTTTTTTGTTCAAGCCGAAATTTGCACCAAAACCCAGATAACCACCCAATGCGTATTTTAGTTTTGCCTTACCAAAAGACTCAAAAAATTCTAAATCATATGGAGTTGTTACAATCATGTTTGGTCCAATACCGGCAGTAACAAACGGGCGTAAATTTTCCTCAAGTTCTTTTTCAAATAATCTATATTGAATACCAAAATTAACCGGAAGGGCAAAAACCCTGTTTACTTTTCCGATAGTAAAAGTTTGCCCTGTGTAATAGTCGTAATATTCAACTTCTCTTTCGTCCTTAGATTCCGAAATGGAAAAATCGACAAAACCTAAAACATTTGTATTAAATTGGTATCTATAAAATGTTCCCAATCCAAATCCGCCTTCGCTAAACATAATATCAACTCCCCATTGGTTGTTGGGAAACTTTTCCAAAGGCTTTTCGGGAGCCAATAAACCTATTTTTTGAGCGGATATAATTAACGGAACAAACAAAAATAAAATTAAAGCTCTTTTCATTATTTTTCTCTTATTTTTACAAATTAAACAAAATGTTAATAAATATTGTTTCTTCTAAAGAAAATTTATAAATTGTAAAATATTAAAAGATTTACTTAAAATCATTACTAAAATAAATAAATAGGAATATTATTTAGATGTTACTAACACGTAAAAAGGTTGAATTAACCAAAATACAAGAGAAAATGATAATAAGCGGTTGGGGACATGCTGCATTAGAAGAAACTATTGTTGAAGAAATTACGTATTTATCGAACGGATTAAAAGTTAAAGGGTACATAGCTTACCCTATTAAGAAATTTAATATACCTTGTATTGTTTGGTGCAGAGGAGGAATAGGAAACAGCGGGGCTATAGACGAATTTAATGCAAGAGGAATGTTCGGAAAAATAGCAGCAAAAGGATATGCTGTTTTCGCTCCCCAATATCGCGGAAATTTAGGCGGAGAAGGTTTTGATGAATTTGGCGGTAGCGATTTAAATGATGTTTTTAATATTATGGAATTAGCTGATGAAATACCCGCAGCAAATAAAAATATTTGGGGTATTGAAGGGTGGAGCCGTGGCGGTTTAATGACTTATTTGGCAATTACTAAAACGGATTTATTTAAAGCTGCTGTAATATCCGGAGGAATATCAAACGTAAGAAATGCCGTTAATACACCATTATTATTTAACAGAATTAAAGAACTAAGCGAAACTAATTTAGAATTGGATGATTTTAACACTTTAATTGAAAATAGATCCGTAATTAATTTTACCGAAAAGATTTCAAATAAAACTCCTCTTCTTATTATACACGGAACAAATGACGAACGCGTTTTGGCGAAAGACCCAATTGAATTAAGTTTAAAACTGTTAGAATTAAAACGCGATTTTCGACTTGTTATGCTTGAAAACGGAGACCATTTTTTGAAAAAACACAGAACCGAAGTAGATAGATTAAGATTTGACTGGTTTAAAACATATTTAAAGTAAATTAGTGAATTAATAAATATATTAATTTGTTTGAGATAAAAAAGGAGTTAAAATGAATATTAGTTATTGGCTGGTTAAATCAGAAAGTGAAGTTTTTTCTATTGATGACTTAAAAAATGCCGAAAACGGAACAACTTATTGGGATGGGGTACGTAATTACCAAGCACGTAATTATTTACGCGATCAAATGAAATTAGGCGATAAAGTATTGTTTTATCACAGCAATTCCGAACCAAATGCGGTTGTAGGTATTTGTGAAGTTGTAAAAGAGGGGTATCCTGATTTTACCCAATTTGACGGTGAAAACAAACATTACGACCCTAAGGCAGACCCCAATAAGCCCACTTGGTATATGATTGACGTAAAATTTATTAGTAAATTTAATAAACCCGTAACTCTGGAAGAAGTAAAACAAAACTTAAAACTAAAAGATATGAAATTGGTTCAAAAAGGAAACAGACTTTCGGTAATGCCCGTTTCAAAAGAAGAATTTGATGAAATTGTAAAAATGGGAAAATAAACATAGATGAACGAATTACGAGTAAGAATACTTAAAGACGGGTCTATAGGTAACGGTCCCGTTGTTTATTGGATGCAGCGAGATCAACGAGCCGATGATAATTGGGCTTTAATTTATGCTCAAGAAATTGCATTAAAAACAAATAATCCGTTGATAGTAGTTTTTAATTTGGTAGATTCGTTTATAGGTGCAGGATTACGACAATACTATTTTATGATTGAAGGATTAAAAGACGTTGAACAGAGGTTAAACTGTTATAATATCCCTTTTGTTATTTTAATCGGTAACCCGAAAGAAGAAATTCCCAAATATCTAAAAGAAGTAAATGCCTCGTTATTGGTTGCCGATTTTAATCCTTTAAAAATAATTCGCAGATGGAAAAAAGAAGTATTTGATTTTATAAACATCCCTTTTAGGCAGGTTGATGCCCATAATATTGTGCCGTTATGGATTGCAAGCGATAAACAAGAATTTGCCGCATATACAATTAGACCTAAAATAACAAAACTATTAAATGAATTTTTAACCGACTTTCCGGAATTAATTAAAACTAACGTAAACTGGGAATATAAAAAGGAAATAAATTGGGACTTATTATATAGTGTAATAAAAGTAGATAAATCGGTAAGTATAATAAATAGTGTAATACCTGGAAGCAGAGCAGCTATAAAAGAATTAAACAATTTTTTTAATTATAAGTATGATAAATATGCCGAATTAAGAAACGACCCGACAAAAGACTACCAGTCCGCTTTATCTCCTTATCTTCATTTTGGTCAAATTTCTGCACAAAAGGTTGCTTATTTATCAAGTTTACAAGATGTAAATAGCGAAAGTAAAAAGGCATTTTTGGAAGAATTAATTATTAGACGTGAATTGGCAGATAATTTTTGTTACTATAATACTCGATACGATAGTGTAGATAGTTTTCCGGATTGGGCAAAAAAATCGCTGAAGGAACATGAAAAAGATAAACGTGAGTACCTATATGTTTTAGAAGAATTTGAACACGCACATACCAAAGATAGACTTTGGAATGCCGCCCAAAAAGAAATGCTTAAAAATGGAAAAATGCATGGGTATATGCGGATGTATTGGGCAAAAAAAATACTTGAATGGACGGATACACCCGAAGTGGCAATGGAAACAGCTATTTATTTAAATGATAAATATCAATTAGATGGCAGAGACCCAAACGGTTATGCAGGAATAGCATGGTCTATTGGAGGCGTTCATGATAGACCCTGGTTTGATAGAGAAGTTTTTGGTAAAATACGCTATATGAATTATAACGGTTGTGCCAAAAAATTTGATGTTGAAACATATATTAATAATAGTGTTAAATTCTAAAGGTTGAATGTTAAATAACAATTTTGGTTTTTGAATTCTCAATTCTGAATTAAAAGACGTTTTCTATTTTAAGTCAATGGTTTTTACAACTGTACTTTATTGTTTTTGCGTTTTTTCCCTGAACCAGGAGATACAGGAAAAAACACAGATTGGGCAGGAAAACAACTAAACTAAAGGGTTTTCTCCTGTTTTTCCTTTTTCTCTCCTGTCTTTCCTGCTTCTAAAGTAGTGTTAAGGGTTAAGCGTTGAGTGTTAAAAATGTGATGTTTAGTGTAAGTGGTTTTTTCAATTACAGCATACTACTTGCTATGGTTTCTGAACCAAGTATTGCAGGAAATTAAAGGAAGTGCAGGAATACAACTAAACTAAAGGTTTTTCTCCTGTTTTTCCTTCTTCTCTCCTTTCATTCCTGGTTACAAAGGAATATTAAATAATAAGGTAAGTTAATAAAAGAAAAAAACTATTGAGGTGAGACTTCAAATTTACTTATATCGTACCCGGCGGATTTAAGGGATTCGTAAGCCTTGTTCAGTAGCTGTTTATCAAGTTGGGGAGAGCGACTTAATATCCATCCGTATTTACGAGAGGGTGTTCCTACAACTGCATATTCGTAATTATCTCCCAATCCAATTATCCAATAATCGCCCCAAAATAGTCTTATTCCAAATAAACTTACAAAGCTAACTTCAAGTTTGGAATTGTTTTTTTTATCAACAACTTGGGCAATACCATCGGCAACATCTTTTTCTCCCTCTTCGGTTAAACAGCTGTTAATTACTTCAATTTTGCCGTCTTTTAATAGTTTATATTGTGCAGTTGTTCCTTTAACACATTGTTTTTGAAATCGATTTGGAATCTTGGCAATTTCGTACCATAAGCCGACATATTTTGTTAAATCAACATTTTTTACGGTAATCATTTCCTGTGCATCCAGATGAGTAATAAAAGTTAAAAATATGATTAAAGTTATAAAATTTTTCATAGTGTAAATGTTTGACCTATATTATCTAAAGCAAGTTTAATATTATATTTATTATAATTAGATAGAAGACGCTCAATAGGTTCGCTAAAGGGTTCACTACTTTGTTTAAAAGTTTTTGTATGGATAGGTACAAAATAACTTGCACCCATATCCGAAGCCATTTTTAAAGCTTCTTCCGGGTTGCAATGATTCCACTTCCATGGATTATAGGCACCAATGGGCATTATTGCAATATCCGGTTTTTCACTAATTAAGTGATTTAATTTATCGGTGTAAGCGGTATCTCCGCCAAAAAAAATTTTTTTGTCATTGAATTTTAATAAATAACTATTAAAACTTCGTCCGTCTTTAAAATACCCTCGCGATCTATCTTTTTCCCAAGGATATCTCCAACCAAAATGTTTTACTTCATGAGCACTAATATTTATATCGGAAACTACTGCGGATTGCTTCCAATCTAATACCGTAATGCTTTTCCAAGGTAAATCATTTATAACATCTTTAGTTAAATATGCTACAACAACATCTATTTGGTTAGGGTACTTTTCTGTCAAATGTTCTAAAGTAGGATAATCCGTATGATCCATATGTGCATGTGAAAGTAGAACAATATCCGGTTTTGGTAGTTCGTCAATAGTTAATGCGGAGGGAGTTAAACGAGAAGGACCAATACTTGAACCAAATATATATAAACCGACACGGTTAAACAGTACCGGATCGGTAATAATAATTTTTCCGTAAAAGTTGATTAGTACGGTAGAGTGACCAATCCAGCTTAAGGTAACAGAGTTATTTGACCAAGATTCGGGTTCCGGTTTATATCTTAATTTTATGGTAGGTTCAGCAAATATATCGTTATTTGTTATTGTAGGTAACAAAGTAAGACCTGCCAAACCGGTTATGACTGTTTTTATAAAATTTCTTCTATTAGTTTCCATATTAAGATAAACAGTCTTTAT
>DAINPX010000059.1:0-11953 GCA_036743235.1 Melioribacteraceae bacterium | reverse complement strand
TGTTTGCAACAGAAGTAATTTCTACTCAAAAAGCCGGCTTAAAGCATAAAATATCTTTGTGGATTAGGATGAATTTGTTTATTCCGGATGCACGTATAGGTTGGTATAAACAAGGAGTTAAAGCGGGCATTGAACTTTTTAAAAATGAAAGGTACAATTTAATAGTTACTAACGGACCCCCGCATAGCGTTCATTTAATAGGAGTTACTTTAAGCAAAAAGTTTAATATTCCGCTTATGCCAATATTAATAGACCCTTGGGTGGATATTGCCTCGTATAAAAACCAGACAAGAAACAAATTTGTTGTTTGGTTGGATAATTACTTAGAAAAAAAGACTATGAAAATTGCAAAAGCTTCTGTATTTGTAACAAAAAGTATGATGAATTATTTTATTAACAAGTACGGATTTTTAAAAGACAAGTCTTACCAGCTTTATTGGGGATATAACGAAGAAGATTTTGAAAATATTAATACAAACAAAAAAGATGAAGACTATAAAACCATCTTACATGCGGGTAATATGTACGAATACCAAAATCCTATAAAGTTTTGGAAAACCGTAAAGCGTAAAATTGATGAAGGTGAAAAAATTAAATTAAAATTTATCGGGTCGCTAGCCCCTGTTATTAAAGATACAATAATTAATTTAGGGCTGGAAAAAGATTGCTATTTTTTAGGCTATTTAGATTACAAAGACGTTATTTCCGAAATAAACAAAGCTGATTACTTATTGGCATGTACGCACGAGTATAGGCATGTGCCGGGTAAACTTTTTGAATATATGCGTGCAAAAAAACCGATTATTGTTTTTGGTGAAGAAAATAAGGAAGTTGAAGAGCTTATTACAAAAGCAGGGTTAGGCAAATATTATTTGTTTAACGAAAGTGCCGAAGATTTTTTTGAATTTGCCGATAACATTTCCTGTAATATCAATAATATTATATGCCATAACAGAAAAAATATAGCTTTAGAATTGGACAAAATTATTAATAAAATAAGTTAAAAAATGATACTATCGGATAAAACTAAATCTGTAATTTTTTCGGTATCTGCCGTATTATTATGGAGCACCGTTGCCACTGCATTTAAAATAACGTTAGAGGGGATGTCTTTTGCTCAGCTACTCTTTTATTCTTCTTTTTTTAGTACAATTGTATTGTTTATTATAGCAATGACTACAAAAAAAGAAAGGATAAGAAAAGAATTTACGGGTAAAAATTTTACTAAAAATATTGTTTTGGGTGCATTAAATCCTTTTTTATATTATTTGGTTTTATTTAAAGCATATTCTTTATTGCCGGCGCAACAAGCCCAGCCTTTAAATTATACTTGGCCTATTGCAATTGCAGTATTTTCAGTTATCTTTTTAAAACAAAAACTTTCGGTAAGAACCGTTGTGGGATTAATTATTGCTTTTTTAGGCGTTTATTTAATTGCGAGTAAAGGAAATATATTTGCTTTCGATATTTCCGATACGTGGGGAATAATACTTGCAGTCGGTAGCTCCATTATTTGGGCTGCTTTTTGGACATTAAATTTGTTGGATAAGCGTGATAATTCTATTAAGTTATTCGGCGGCTTTTACTTCGGTACAATATTAAGCGGTATTTACATATTATTTTTTGATACATTTAAAGTAAATTACTATTATTTATTTGGGGCATTATATATAGGTTTGTTTGAAATGGGTATTACTTTCTTTTTGTGGATGAAAGGCATGGAATTTAGTAAAGATAAAGCAAAAACAAGTACTTTGGCTTACCTTTCGCCTTTTATTTCTTTTTTATTTATTAGTTTAATTTTAAAAGAACAAATATTAATTTCTTCAATTATAGGATTAATTTTTATTATTGGCGGAATTATTTATCAGCAAACGGAAAAATCTTAGTTTTTATGTAAGTTAAAAAGAAGAATATTGTAAAATGCAGAATATAAAGAAAAGTATTAAATATAAATTAGTTTGCATTTAATTATTAACAAATTTGCAAAAAAATCTGTTGTTATTATCTTAAATTTCTATATCATATTGTATGTTGATTTTTAATGGGCGTTTAGTTATTTTTAATATTGGTATCCGTTACAGTTTTAGTTTTGCCGAATGGATACCATTTTTATTTATGTTATTTAACTTATTTTTATAAACATTTTATTATTTAAAGTTTTAGCGAGGTATTTATGGCTACAAAATCGGAAATCTTAAAAAGTATGTGGGCAATTGCAAGGCATAATTTGGTAAGGTTAAGCCAAAGTGTAACAAAAGAACATATGAATTATAAATTACATCCAATGTCTAATTCACTTGGTTTTTTGATGCTTCATATAGCCGAAGTTGAAATTGTTTTTGGAAATTTTGTGTTCGGATTTAATTATCCTCTAAAATCTAAAACATTTAAAAAAGAAGAAGGTGTTACTTTTGATAATTTAGAAGAAACATTAGAGATGTTAAATAAGGTTAATTTGTTAATGGAAGAAGCTATAGGAAATTCAGAGGAAGATAGTTGGGAAAAAATTGTAAAAACTCCCATAGGAGAATTTACCAAATATGATGCAATAGCAAGAATAATTGCTCATACAAGTTATCACAGCGGTCAAATAGGTTTAATACTAAAATACGGAAATAACTAAACAGGAAGAATAACATAATGAAAATAAAACCTTTATATTTGTATATAATAGGAATTTTTGTAGTAGTAATTGCTATTATTTTTATAAACGGAAGCGGTAAAAATAAAGAAGAATTAGAAGGGAAATCGGAAATAACGCAAAACCAAATGCCTGATGACGAGACTCACCGAAACTTAAAAAATAAAGGAGGAACGAATCCTTCAAAAGAAAATGTTAATAAAGAAGCTATGCAACAGTTTGAAATGCTTAAAAAAACATATGAAACAAACCCTAACGATACTGCAAATGCAAAATCATATGCAAGTATGTTAGCAGCCGGTCACCATCCCGAAGATGCCGTAAAAATATTTGAAGATATTATTGCAAAAGATAAAAAACGGATTGATATTTTATTGCTTTTAACAATGGTTAATTATAATTTGCAAAACTATGATAAAGCGGAAGATAATACAAAAAAAATACTTGCATTAGATAAAAACCATAGCGAAGCATATTACAACTTGGGTGCTATTTATGCCCAACAAGGTAAAAAAGAAGATGCCAAAAAGATTTGGGAAAATATTATTAAAAAATATCCCAATACTCAAGCAAGCAAATATGCGGTAATGGCTTTAAATAATTTAAAATAAGTAGTATTATAACAAAGGATAAATATATGGTTAATACGGATAAAATTATTGTTATTGGCGATAAAGTGTTAATTAGACCTGCAGAAGGAATTCAAAAAACCAATTCTGGGTTATACCTTCCGCCAAGTGTGGCAGAAAAAGAAAAAGTACAAGGGGGGTATATATTAAAAACCGGACCGGGTTATGCAATTGGTTCTGCCGGCGATGACGATGAACCCTGGAAAGAAAGAAAAGAGAATAAATATATTAGTTTACAATGCAAACCCGGCGATTATGCATTATATCTAAGAAAAGATTCCGTTGAAATTGAATATGAAAAAGAAAAACTTGTTATTGTTCCACATAATGCAATACTATTATTAATTAGAGATGAAGATTTATTAAATATATTATAAAATTATTATGGAAAAAGACTTTTTAGATTTTATAACAGAATATGAAGAAATTGCATTTGAACTTACAAAAAAATATTCACTTGCAAGTTATAATGCTGCAATAAGCGGTAAAACCGAAGATTACGAATTAAGCGGCAAACTTGAACTTGAACTAACTAAATTTTATGCAGATAAAAACAAATTTGAATACTTAAAAAAAATAAAAAAAAGCGGTTTAATTACGGATGATATCTTAAAAAGATATTTAGATACTATGTATTTAGAATTTGCAGCAAATCAATATGATGAAGATTTACTAAAAGAAATAAACGAAATAAGCAATAAGCTTGAGCAAAATTTTTCCACGTATCGGGCAAAAATAGACGGAAAAGAATTTACCGATAACGAAATTGAAGAAATATTAATACACTCAACAGATAACTTGAAACTACAAAAGGCTTGGGAAAGTAGTAAACAAATTGGCAAGTTTGTAGAAGAAGACGTTATTAAAATAGTTAAATTAAGAAACAAAGCTGCAAAGCAAATGGGGTATAAAAACCATTTTGAAAAAAGTTTGTTATTAAATGAACAAGATCCAAATGAAATAGAAAAATTATTTAATGAGCTTGATGAATTAACAAAAGACGAGTTCGCTAAAGTTAAAAACGAGATTGACGTTAATCTTGCAATAAAATTAAATATCGATAAAAATCAATTACGCCCTTGGCATTACCAAGAAAGATTTTTTCAGCATACACCAAACATTTTTAACTTAAATTTGGACAAGTATTTTGACGAAAAAGATTTGGAAAAAATTACTGCCGATTTTTTTGATTCAATAAATCTTAATATAGACGATATACTTAAAAATAGCGATTTATATGAAAAGCCGGGTAAATATCAGCATGCTTTTTGTACTGATATTGATAGATCGGGCGATATAAGAGTGCTTTGTAATATAAAAAATAATAGTAGATGGATGGGTACAATGCTGCACGAATTTGGGCATGCGGTATATGATAAATTTGTATCCGATAAATTACCGTGGCAATTGCGTAATTATGCCCATATATTTGCTACAGAATCTATTGCAATGTTCTTTGGTAGAATGGTTTATAATCCGCTTTGGTTAAAAACAACATTAAATTTGGAAGATAAAGATATAATGGATATTTCGGACCGGTGTAAAAAGTATTTAAAGTATGACCAATTAGTATTTAGCCGTTGGTGTCAAGTAATTTTTAGGTTTGAAAAATCGATGTATGAAAATCCCGACCAAGATTTAAACTCTCTTTGGAAAAATTTGGTAGAAAAATATCAAATGTTAAAATACCCCGAAAATAGAAATGAGCCGGATTATGCGGCAAAAATACATATTGCTTTATACCCGGCATATTATCATAATTATATGCTTGGTGAATTATTGGCTTCACAACTGTATTATTTTATTTCGGAAAAAGTGTTAAAGTTAGATAATTCCGAAACCGGTTTTTACGGTAAAAAAGATTTAGGCGAATATCTAAAAAATCTCTTTTTTGGTTATGGGGCATTATACCCATGGAACGAATTAATTAAAAAAGCAACAGGCGAAAACTTAACACCCAAATATTATGCAAAACAGTTTATTAATTTATAAGTATTCCTTAATTTCATTGTTCAAGTTCGTTTACTGAAAAAGCAGAAGGATCATATTTATAATTTAATAAATCAAAAGCAAAATCTGTTGAAAAATTATTAATAATATCATAAATATTCTTTAGATCTATGTTATTAATTGCGGTACGCGATATTACTTTGCAAGTTGTTTTTCTTCCTAAATCATTCCCTTTTAGATAAGAAATTGTTTCGTTAACCATTACTGAATTTGGATTTAATATTTCATAATTTGTAAAGTAATTATTAAATACTTGTCTAAAAATTCTTAAGCTATATTCGTAATGGGTACAGCCTAACAAAATATAATATTTTATTTCCGGTTGAGGATTTGGAATAGCTTCTTTAATATACTGCTCTATTAATGTTTTAACAGTATTTGAATAAGCATTTATTTGAATTTCACTTTCTAAATTTTTGCATGCTTTAGTAATAATATTTAATTCTTCAAATCCTTTGGAAATTAACTGTTTAACATGGCTATTCCCTTTTATGGTAGTTGGAGTTCCCAATATTATCAGTTTATCAGACTTATTGGTTATTTTATCTAAAACTAAATTGACACCGGCTTCAATTATTCCTTTTACATTAGTTAATGGGGTTTTGCAAAAATCGGTATTGTTATAAACAACCGAAAGAGTGTTGCAGGCAATAAGTATTAAATCGGGTTCTAAGTTTAACATACCTAATAGTGCATTGTTAAAAATTTTGGCTTTCATACTTTCGTCTGTCATGCTATTGTATCCAAAATTTTCTTTAGGTAATGCATTAAAAAAGATTATTTCCAGGTCGTTTTTTAAAGGTGTTTTTTTTGCGGAATTATAAATATTTGCGGCAATATTAATTCCGCCAAGTCCGCTATCGGTAACAATAATTTTAGTTCTCTTGTCTTTCATAGTCATCGTATCTTCTATATTAGTTAATTACAGTTTTTGGTTGTTATAAAACGTTTAATATTTCTTGCATCGCCACCAATAACCAACGAGTCCTTTTCGTTTAATACGTAATCGTCCGTAAAGTTTGAAATAATTTCGGTTTTGTTTAATAAATTTGACTTTATTGCAAGAATATCAATTTTAAATTTTTCATAAATATTCAAATCTTTTAATGAATTACCCACCATACAAATAGGAGGAACAACTTCGGTAATTGTAAAGCCTATTTTTAGATGAAGGGCGTTAAATTCATCTCGCAGTACCATATTACTTGCAATATCGTTAATTAATTCAATAGTTTCAATTTTTTTGTAGTAGGATTGAATTATTGCTTTACGTTCCACAATTCCCATAATTCTTTTAGATTTTTCATCTATAACAGGTATAATATCTAAATCGAATTTGTGCATTACATCTAAAGCAGCAAAACAATTATCGTTAGTAATAACCGGTGAAAAACCGGTTATTGCAAGTTCGCCGGCGTTTAACAATTGTTGCAAGTTTTCTTTATCTTCTACCGAGCCTTTTAAATCGTTTGCAATAATTACTCCTTTTATTTCGCCTCTGCTATCAATAACGGTCAAATCTTGGTTTTTATTTTTTAGTAATTTGCTAACTATAATATTAAAATTATCGCTTGAATTAACAGTTTCAAAGTTTTTAGAATACACTTCTGCTACTCTAAGTTGTTTTAGTATGTTTACATCAATTCCTTTATGTAAATTAACTTTATTCAGCTTAAATTTAAAAGTAAAGACGGATTGAGTACAAAGTTTAGTACAAACTAAATAACTTATAACCGAAGTTAAAAACAGAGGAGTAACCAATGATATATTACCAGACATTTCAAAAAATATAATAATTGCAGTAATAGGCAAGCGAGCTGCACCGGCAATTAAACCGCTCATCCCTGCAATTATAAAACCACCGGCAGATATATTGGAATTAGGGAATAAATAATTGGTTAATTGGAAAAATAAAAACCCAAGTAATGCACCAATAAAAATTGAAGGAGAAATGCTACCTCCGGAACCGCCTGAACTTAAAGTTACCGAAGTTGCAATAATTTTGGATAAAATAATTAGTAAAATTATTAACCAAAATGTATTTTCCGATTGAATTATTTGTTTAACTGAATCGTAACCTATACCCATAATCTGTGGTAAAAAAACACCAACAACACCAATAAAAATTCCTCCTAATAACGGAGTAAAAGCAGGGTTTATTTTAAGTTTTTTCGAAAATATAATCTCGGAATAATAAAGAGAATAGATAAATAACAAAGAGAACAAACCGCATAATAATCCTAAAAACGGGTAAAATACAAATTCCGAGTACGAGGAAAAAGTAAATTCAGGGATAAAAAGACCCAGCTGAAAAGGATCAAAAAGCCTAGAGGTAATAGCACCCATTAACGAAGCGGTAATTATAGCCGAAAATCGGGAAATAGGTATATCAATTGAAAAAACTTCGACAACAAAAACAGCTCCTGCAATTGGAGTGTTGAAAGCAGCGGAAATACCGGCTGCAGCCCCGCAAGCAACAATAATTTTTAGTTTATCGCCTGTAAGTTTAAATAGCTGTCCTAAAGTACTGGCAATAGCTGTTCCTACTTGTATAATGGGAGTTTCGCGACCTGCCGAAGACCCTGTACTTAATGTAATGGAAGTAGCCAATGATTTAGTAATTACTGTACGTGGCATAATTCTTCCACCTCTAAAAAGCAAAGCGGATAAAATGCTATGAAAACTAATCCCTTTTGATTCAGTAAAAAAATAATACAAGGGTATTAAAATTAAACTTCCCAAAATTGGAATAATTAGCCTTTTATACCATTCTGCTTCTGCAATGTTAACTGCAAAAGAATTTGTACCCGGAAAGAAAAAATTGGATAAGCTAATAATTAAACTACGTATTGCTATTGCAGCAAAGCCAATAATTATTCCTAAAAAGAAAGCAAGAATAATTACAAACATCTCCTCCGAAATTTTCAGTTTGTCCAATAAATTCCTAAATTTTCTGGACGGAGCTGTATATAAGTTTTTAAATGCAGAACTCAAAATTACAAGCCACCAAATAGTATTATATCTAATATAATAAAATTATTAAAATATTTTACAAAATATACGTAAAAATAGTATCTAAAATAATTTAAGATGTTATTATATTTAAATATAAAAAAAACAACTTTAATGAGGAAACTATGAAACTTAGAGCAATTATTGTCTCTTTATTTACATTATTGTTATTTATGGCTTGTAGCGGTAATAAAGTAGAACCACAATTTGGATTTGCCCCCGGCAAACCAAAACCCGGTGAACTTATTACAATAAGATATAACCCCGATAGCACAAAACTTAATAATAGTAAAATTATTAAGGCTTTTGTATATTTTTATGAGAAAGACTTAATTAAAACCGAAGAATCGGTAATGAAAAACGAAGATGGGATATTTAAAGCAACATTCAAAGTTCCGGATACTGCAAAAGGGTTAGTTGTTAAATTTACCGATGACGAAGGAATTGTTAGTGATAACAACAATAATAAAGGATACTTTGTAAAATTATACGACAAAGATGATAAAATTATTGCCGGTGCAAATGCCGGTTTGGCGTATTGTTATGCCAACTGGGGATATAATTTAGATATTGAAACAGATAGAGAATTGGCTTTTTCATTATTTAACGAAGAGTTTTCAAAAAATCCTGAACTTAAAGATCATTTTTTAGATACCTACTTATTTTTGGTTAATAGGTTAAATAGTGCAGATGCCGAAGCAAATATTAAAAAAGAGCTTTCTGCATATGAAGGCAAATCGGAGTTATCCGAAAAAGTTTTGATAAGTTTTGTAACTTGGTTTACAAAATTTAATGATGAAAAAGCAAAAGCTTATGAAACAAAATTGTTTGAAAAATTTCCGAAATCTCTTTATTTCCAATCAAAAAAATATAGTGAATTTAGAGAAGCAAGTATAGAAAACAAAATTAAAATTGCTGTTGATTTTGAAAAAGAATACATTGGCAGTGAATATATTGACGGAATGTTTGGACGAATATTATTTGAAATGGTGCAGCAAGGTAAATATAATGAAGCAAAAGAATTTGCATTTAGATATAAAAGCAAAATAGGAATTACTCGATTTTTACAAGCAGTTGAAATGCTTTCCGGTTCTAAAGAAAATACAGAAATAGCTATGGCTTTAGCAAATTATGCAATTGAAAAAGCAGAAATTGAATTGGATACCAAAAAAGGAAAAGTACCCGAGTATTTATCTTTGCAAGAATGGGAAAAATCGCTTAAAAGTTCGTTAGGTTATGCAAAATATGGCATGGCATTAGTTCAAAAAGAGATGAACGATAACGCCGCTTTTGAAAATTTAAAATCAGCTTACGAATTAACTTTGGGTAAAGAACCTGAATTAAATTTAGCTTACGCAAAAGAATTGGTAAAAAAAGGGAAGTTTGCCGAAGCTCAAACAATATTGGAAAAAGATATTAAATTAGGACTTACCGACAAAGAAGGCGAAGATGTATTAAAACAAGCTTTTACCGGAAATAAAAAAAATAAAGATAGTTATGAAAAATATCTTGACGGATTAAAAGCCGTTGCAAATGCCGAAATGATTGCAAAAATTAAAAGTAATTTAGTAAACTTGCCTGCACCGGATTTCAAACTTGCAGATGCCGAAGGTAAATTTGTTTCGTTATCGGACTTAAAAGGAAAGGTAGTAATAATTGACTTTTGGGCTACTTGGTGTGGACCTTGTATGAGCTCGTTCCCCGGTATGAAAACCGCAGTAGAAAAGTATTCAAATAGTAATGAAGTAAAATTCCTTTTTATTAATGTTTGGGAAAATGTTGATAATAAAATAGCTAATGTTAAAGAATTTTTGAAAAAAACAGGATATCCGTTCCATGTATTGTTGGATTTAGATAACAAAGTTGTAGAAAGTTATAAAGTTGCTGGAATACCAACAAAAATATTTATAGATAAAGAAGGTAAAATTAGATATAAAAGTGTCGGTTTTAACGGAAACCCGGACGAAATGGTTAAAGAGATTGAAAATATTATTAACTTAATTAAATAGACCTGTTAAAGGGGATAGATAATTATCCCCTTTCTTTTTAAAAACTTTTGATAGTTAAAAATATGTTAAAAAAAATTAGCTTAAGTATATTGTTGGCAGTAATGGCAATAATACTTGGAGTATATGTAGTTATTGCTTTAAGCGAGGGGGTTGTGCATGGTAGGTTTGACGGAAGAGTTTATATAGAAAATGCTCCTCTTCAGTTTTGGGGTGCAATTCTTTTACAGCTTACAATTATAAGTATGCTTGTTTATATGATAGTAAAAATTTGGAAAAGTAATAAGTAATTAAATGAGTTTTATTGAAATAATTTTTATTGCATTAGGTTTGGCTGCCGATGCCTTTGCGGTTTCTGTGGCAATTGGCTCTTCCGGTATAGCACCTGATAAAAGATCTTCAATTCGTTTATCTTTTCACTTAGGATTATTCCAATTTTTAATGCCTATTATCGGTTGGTTTCTTGGAAGTAAAATATCTTTTTATATAATGTCGTTTGACCATTGGGTTGCTTTTATTATACTTTCATATATAGGCGGTAAAATGATTTTTGAAAGTCTTAAAAACGATGAAGAAAGGATAATAAAAAATTTTACAAAAGGAATGTCTATGGTTATGGTTTCTATTGCTACAAGTATAGATGCTTTGGCGACCGGGTTAAGTTTGGCATTCTTAAGCATAACAATATTCTATCCGGCTTTAATAATTGGAATTATTACTTTTGCTCTTTCTTTTATTGGTTATAGAGGCGGTAAAAAGTTAAAAGATAAATTAGGCAATAAAATAGAACTTTTAGGCGGTATTATTTTGTGTTTTGTAGGACTTAAAATATTAATTGAACATTTATTAAGATAGAACTAATTTGAAGTAATTTTGGTTAAGGCAATAAACGGAGTAATTATGAAAATTATAATTTTATTATTTATATTATTTTTATCGGTCAATATATCTTTTGCCCAAACCGGCATAATAACAGGTAAAGTTGTGGATAAATCTACCGGTGAACCTTTACCAGGGGTAAATATAAAAATATTAGGTACCGATTTTGGTGCCGCAACTAATATACAAGGTGAATTTGTAGTTGAAAAAATAAAAGTCGGTGCTTATTCAATTCAAGCCTCTTTTATTGGTTATAATACCGAAATAAAAACCGATGTAGTTGTAAATTCAGCTAAACCTATTCAATTAAAGTTTGAATTGATAGAATCGGTTATTCAGCTACAAGGTGTTACGGTTACATCCGGTTATTTTAATAACATACCTACCGAAGTTACAAGTTTATCAATGCTTAATTACGAAGAGATGAGACGTTCGCCCGGTGGTTTTGAAGATGTTGTTCGTGCCTTATCTGTATTGCCCGGGGTTGCACAAGCAAGTGCAGGAAGAAATGACTTAGTTGTTAGAGGAGGTGCACCAAGCGAAAATTTGTTTTTGGTTGATGGATTTGTAATTCCAAATATTAATCACTTTGGTAGCCAAGGGGCAACCGGAGGTCCTTTAAGTTTTATTAATTTAGATTATGTAAACGAAATCTCGTTTTCTACAGGTGGTTTTTCGGCAGTTTACGGCGATAAACTTAGCTCGGTATTAAGTATTGAATTAAAAGAAGGAAGAAAAGATAGGCTTGGAGGAAAGGCTTTAATATCGGCAAC
>DAINPX010000058.1:0-12124 GCA_036743235.1 Melioribacteraceae bacterium | reverse complement strand
CTTGTTAGTCCACATAATATAATTGGTGCCGAGCACGGTAAATAAAGTACTATATTGTTATCTAATGCGGTTATAATAAGGTTCATAGCCAACGAATCTTCAATAATATCCGAATACGGGTTTCCGTTTCGCCAATTACTTGTCATTACAACAACTGCATCATAACTTTTTACATCTTTAATTTCGGAGATTAGAGAATCAACAGTTAATTCAGGTAGTCCAATACCCGATGCCCAAGTACAAGATGCAACTTTTTTAGTAACACCGGTTATAACTGTTTTGTATCCCAGTGTGTTAAAGTCATCTAATAACAAATTAAAATTGGCTCCATAGTTTTTTGCTATAATAGCCAAAATTTTAACTTGAGATTGTTTATTCTCTTTAATTATTACTATGTTATTAAACCCATTTGCAATGTTACCAAAAACCAAAAATATAATAAATATTAGCTTTTTCATTTTAAATCCTATTTTTATTTCCATTTTAAAATTATTGATTGTATTATCAATATTTTACCGGATTTCTATAAGCGGTTTAATATTACTTTAAGCGGTTTTAATATTATTTACCTTAATTTCAGCGATAAATAAAACCGCTTAGCGAAAAAAAATACACGGATAATATTTATTTGTTATTTTTAAAATCAATAAAAATATATTTATTATAATATAATACGATATGAATTTTAACATTAATAAATTCTTAAAATTTGGTAAACTGCACTTTGGTGGATGGTTTCTATTTTTTTTATATAAATTAAACGTAGAATATAACTATACAAATAAAGTAAGTTTATTACTTATTATTAATATTTTTATCTATTCATTAATTGGTGCTTTATTTTCGTTTCTTTTATATAAATTCTATAAAAAAATTAATCTGCTTACAAAATCAGTAGTTAATATAATTGTTTTAATTTTTCCTATATCTTTTGTCTTATCCTTTTTATGGATTTTGACATATTTCTCTTTTCTTAATATATTCTTTTCAAATGATTTTTCATTTAATAAGATTAAATTAAACCTCTTGTTGGATTTTTCATTTTTTGAATCTTTTACATTAATTATGTATAGTGTATTAATGTTTACATTTTCATTATTAAAAAGATATGAAGAAGAACAAAACAAAGAATTAGAACTTAAGCAAAAACTTGAAAGTATTAACCTAAAAACTTTTCAAAATAAACTTAAGCCTACCATAATAAAAAGAACTTTAGAGTTAATAAAAAACAATATAGAAGTTGACCCATTATTTGCTGAAGAGTTATTAAATTCCTTATCCGAATTATTACGTTTAATTATACACAATTTAAATAAAGATTTTTTTTATATTAAGAATGAAATAGCTGCACTAAAATTATATTTGGCTATTTATAAAATAATAAAAAATGAGGAAATTCTTTTTACTGCTATATTTAATAAATTTGAAATAAATAATAAACTTATTAACATTTCATTGTTTTATTTAGTTACTACTTTAATAGATATTTTTGAAGATTTAAATTTCCCATTATCAAATTTAACTATTAATTTGAAAGATGAGAAATTTAGTTTGGTAACCGGAATTATTATACACAAAACCGATGAAAATAAAAGTAAAATGATTAAAGATAGAATTATTAAAAACCATAAAATAACAGAACTTTTTCCGATAGAAAATAATTTTTTGTTTGATGAAACAAATGATTATTTAAGAATAACTTTTATTTTAGGATATGTTGAAAATGATTAAGATATTCCAAGATCAAGTTAATTTTTGGAGTTTACAATTATTTGGTTGGTTAACATATTCCTTTCTAAATTACACTCTATTTTTCTTGCTAACCAAAACACAAACCCAAACATCAGGTGGGTTTATTATACGAATGGTTATGGGTTTTTGTTTAACAACCATTTTACGATATATGTACAATTATTTTTCAACACAAAATATTTTTACAAAAAAAATAATAATTATAATTATCTTATCATCTTTTTCTTTTGCACTTTTTTGGCAATTTGGCAGTAGATTTATTAAAGCATTGCTTTATAATAACAACCCGATGCAAATTTTTAATAATTTAAAATTTGTGAATATTTTGATGGATTTATATTGGGATATTGTATTTATTGCTGTTTGGAGTACATTATATTTTGGAATCAAACTTTATTTTTCATATCAACACATTAAAAAAAATTCAACAGAGATTAAAGTATTAACTAAAAGGTCAGAAATCCAAGTTTTAAGAAATCAACTGAACCCACATTTTTTATTCAATTCACTTAATTCAATTAGAGCATTAATTAAAGAAGATAAAGAAACAGCAAAAGATATGATTGATAAACTTAATAGTTTACTAAATTACATATTTGTTGATGATAAAAAGATTAAGTCAAAAATAATAGAAGAAATTGATTTAATTAAAGACTATTTAAGCATTGAAAAGATTAGATTTGAAGAGAAACTTGAATATAATATTAAAATAGATAAAGATACCGAAAATATCGAAATATTGACATTATTAATTCATCCTTTGGTAGAAAATGCTATAAAACACGGAATGAAATCAACAAAATTACCGCTCAAGGTTTACTTATGTATTGAAAAGTTCGATATAAACGGAATTAAAATAATTGTTAAAAATTCAGGTAAATTATTGGATACAAAAGATACCGGAATAGGATTGGAAAACGTAAAAAAAAGACTATTAAGTGCTTATCCCAATAAACATAATTTTTGTATTTACGAAAAGGATGGATTTGTAATAGTTGAAATATTAATTAATAACACGGATTTGGACTTGTATGAAAATTAAAAAAAAAGCTTTAATAGTTGATGATGAGAGATTAGCACGTATTGAGTTAAAAAGCTTGCTTTCAAAATTTGAAGAAATTGAAATAGTAGCCGAAGCAGATTCTGTTGATTCCGCATTTGAAATATTAAAGAAATTAGATATAGATCTTATTTTCTTGGATATACAGATGCCGGGGAAAAGCGGTTTTTATTTATTAGAGCAAATAGAGATAAACGCTAAAATTGTTTTTGTTACTGCTTATGATGAATATGCGGTAAAAGCATTTGAAGTTAACGCTTTAGATTATTTATTAAAACCAATCAGTCAACAACGTTTAGCCGAAACGATTAATAGAATAACAGGTGTTTTTAATGAGAAAGTGCCAAATTATAATTTAAATTATGATGATAGATTATTTTTACAATTTAATAGCAAATATAAATTTATTAAACTTAATGAGATAAAATATATTAATTCTGCCGGAGATTACACTAAAATAACTTTGAATTCCGAGATTTCGGGGTTAACTAATAAATCTATGAATGAATGGGAAAACAGATTGCCATTAAATTATTTTTGTAGAATTCATAGAACAACAATAGTTAATTTAGAATATATTGATAAAATTGAAGAATGGTTTGAGGGAGGATATCGTGTATATTTAAAAGGGGATGAACCCCCATTAATAATTAGCAGGAGATATTTGCTTAAACTTAAAGAAATTTTGGGATAAAAAAAATCCCTAACTTATGTCAATTAGGGATTTTATTAAAATTGTTTTTACTTTTGCAAAGGATAGCTGTTTTGGAAATAGTTGAAATGGAAGTTTTCATAATATTGTAAATAATCAGCTATTACTCTATCTTTATACGTACCGGTTAAATTATCGGCATATACTATTTCCCCGCTATCAACTTTTTGAATTCTAACATGTAGTCTGATAACACCGTTTCTATCAATAAAACCATCAACAATATTTCTACCGTAAATTAAACCACATTCCAATACACGATATGATACTAAATAATCCGCAGATTTTAAATGAGTTTTATACATTTTAACAAAGGTTTGAGCACTATCCGTTGTTAAAATTGAATACCCGTTTTTATGGTCTGTTGGATGATTTTCGCGCAACAATCTTTTTAACATATCATTATCACGCTCTAACACAACAAATTGATTTTTTAATAGCGACCTTACTAATTGGTCTTCAATTGTTGCAACTACGGGAATATCAATAGTTTTATCGTTTTCAAGCGATACTAAAGCAATTGATTGACCTTGAGGAACAGGAAAAGTTTTCCCCAAGTCTAATTTATCAACCGTTCGCTCAATAAATAACTGATTTGAATTTTCATACTCAATAGGCGGAAGAGTTTTGCATCCTACCGCAAAAACTACTAAAACCAAAAATAATTTAATGTACTTATTATTAATCACGTTGCCTCCGTATTATTATTTTTTAAATACTTTATTAAAACTTTTTAACGAGTTTTCAGCTTCTTGCAGTGTATCAAAATCCCCTATTCTTACTCTATACCATGTAGCTTTTTTATCTTTATGTTCAGTTATATAAGCATTAAATTTTTTGTTTTTTATTGCATTAACTTCTTTTTCGGCAACTTTTTTGCTTTTAAATGCCGATACTTGATAACAATATAATAATCCGTCCGTATAAATATTCCCTTTTATCTTTTTTTCGGTCTTAAGGTTATATGCGTATGGTGTAGGGTCAAAAAGTTCTTTTTTTATTTCAATTTCTGCAGCTTTTTCTTCAACTTTAACTTCTTCTTTCTTTTCTACAACTATTTCCTTTTTGGGAGCAGTAAATAAGTTTACAACTTTAGGAGTTTCGGCTACAAGCTTTTCGTAATTTATCGGTTTTATTTCCTTAGTTAAGGATTGTTGAACTAAATTTTCTTTTGTTTGCCCAAATAGCAATGTAAAACCAAACAAAGTGATTAATAACAATCGTTTAATCATTTATTCCTCAAATGTTTTCGATTAATATATAATTGTAAAATATGGATTTTTTTTATTAACAGCAAGAAGATTTATATTGTGATGTGATTTAAAGCACATTTTTTTATCAAATAACAAAGTAGTTTTAAAATTTTAATAAATATTTAATACTTTTTTTTATATTTTTTTGGCATAGTCAAATTAGATTATTAAATTAAAAAAGTTCTTTAAAATTTTATGAGTAATTTTGATGTTTAACCTTATTTCGATAAACGAATTGAAAGAAGGGATGGTTTTTTTGGCACCTATAATTAACAGATTTGGACAAGTAATAATTACAAAAAATACAAAATTTGAGAAACGACACTATAACATACTAAAAACTTGGGGCATTACTACGGTTGCCGCTGGTTACGAACAAGATAAATCGGAAATTATTATCGACCCTTCCATAAAACAGCTGGCAAAAGAAAAACTTGAAAGAAGACTTTTATGGTCACCAAACCATGAAATTGAATTTGACCTTTATAATATGGCTTTAAATCAATCTATTTTGCAAATTATGCAAGAAAAAGGGTTATAAATGACTATTCTTGAAAAAATATCTTCGGGTCTTACAAAACTACCCACTTTACCTACAATTTATGCCTCGTTAAGTGAAGCCCTTTCAGATAATAAAACTAATATTGAAGACTTGGCTAAAATCATCTCTTCAGATCAAGCTTCTTCTATTAAAATTTTACGAGTCGTAAATTCTTCTTCTTTCGGTTTAAGCGGACGTGTAGATACTATTTCTCGAGCTATATTGTACTTAGGTTTTAATGAAATTCACAATATAGTACTTGCATTATCTATAATTAATATGTTTGAAAAAAAGAAAATTTTGCAAGATTTTAGACCTGTCGATTTCTGGGCTCATTCTATTGCTGTTGGTACAACCGCAAGACTGATTGGCGAAGCTTTAGGCGTAACAAAACTTGAAAATTATTTTGTCGCAGGAATTTTACACGATATCGGCAAATTATTATTTTTTGATTTATTCCCAAACGAATTTGAAGAAGCATTAATTTTTAGCGAAAAGAATAAAATACCTATTATTGAATCCGAAACCAAAATTTTTGGAATTGGACATGATTTTGCCGGTGAACTTTTAGCTTCCAGATGGAATTTGCCTACTTCTTTGAAAAATACTATTGCATTTCACCATTCCGGTTTTGTTAACGGAAGGTTGGATCCCCTGGTTATGTCTGTTCATTTGGCAGATGTTGTTGCACGATTTTTAAATTTGGGTTACCCGGGTGATGAATTAATACTTCAACCAAACCCTGCAATTTTTAATAATATCGATTTACCTAAGAACCTATTTACCAATTTACAACCACGATTAATGGATAGTTATAAAGAAACGATTGATTTATTGTTAGCCGATTAATATTTATATAATATACAGGTTCTATGGATAGAGAAGACTTGCTTAATTTTACTCCTTCGGTTTTTTGGTGGCAAAGTTTTATTAATTCAATGTTGGCTTATTCTTGTAAAAGAATGAAATCAGATTCTTTATCCGACATTATTTTTGAAGGGCTTGAAGTATTCAAAAACATTCCCGATGTTGTTAATATTGCTTATTACGAACTTTTAGAAGGAGAGTTTGTTTTTAGCAACGAACTTATTGTAAATAACAATTATAGTTTTAACCATACCGAAAATTTAAACATCTTAATTAACAATAATGTCGTTTCTACAGTTTTAACATTAGGTAATGTTTTTTATCAAAAATCCGATAAAGATATTATTCCCGAATTTAATTTAATAATTATGCCTCTGGTTTTTTCGGCAAAAATATTTGGAATAATTTTAATTTATATAAATAATATTAAATTTAATTTAGATGATATGTCACTTGCATTAATATCGTCTCAATCGCATCAATTTACCGCATATATCAACAATTATTACCTACTTAAAGAAATAAATAACCTAAATAACTCTTTATCTCAAAAAATATCGCAAAAAACATTGGAAGAAAAACGAAAAAGGATTGAAATCACTAAAATTCTTGATTCTATTAATTCCGCTGTTTTTATTATTGATAGGGATACAGATTTAATTGTAAAAACTAATATTAGTGCTTTAAAAATTTTAGAATGTGAAAACGAAGCCATAGTTAATAAAAAAAGAACCGACTTTATATACCATCCGAACGAATTAAACACTTGGATAAACAAATATTCAAAAGGTAATTTTGAAACGATTTTTATTACTCCCGGCAATAACAAACTGGATATAATTACATCAATTTCCGAACTTACAATAGACGGCAGAACTTATTTATTGGAAAACTTTATTGATATTACTAATGTAAAAATTACAAAAACCACTTTAAAACGTCATACCGATTTATTAGTCGGATTATCCGATTCTACACATTCGTTATTATCAATACGCAATATTGAAGCCGCTATAGATAGTGCAATTTCTATTTTGGGTAAAGCTACCGATTGTGATAGAGTATTGGTTTGCAAAAACCAAGATGACAAAGAGATGTTGGTTAAATATGAATGGAATAATAAAAACATTAACGGTATAAAAAACGACCCTAAATACAATAAACTTAAGCTGAATAAACCTAATGTAAAAAATTATTTTGATCAATTACATGCCGAAATTCCGGTTAAAATACGTATTACCGATTTTAAAACAAAAGAAGTTGAATATTTTAGATCAAACGGCATTAAATCGCTTATTGCAGTTCCTATTAAATTTGAAAACGAATTTTGGGGTGTTATCGGTTTAAATGATTGTACCGTTGAAAGAGATTGGACTGAGGTTGAAGAAAGAATACTTAAAGCCGCAGCTTCTTCAATTGGGGGAATAATACAAAAAGAAAGGTACATAAGAGAATTAAAATCGGCTAAATTGGAAGCTGAAAAATCCGATAAAATTAAATCCGACTTTTTAACCCAAATATCTCATGAAATTCGTACTCCGTTAAATACAATTATGAATTTTTCTAATTTAATTGAAATGGAAGTAGAAGAAAGCATTAACGAAGAGCTTAAATCTTATTTCGATTCTGTAAAAAGTGCGGGTTCTCGTATTGTTCGCACAGTAGATTTAATATTGAATATGTCTGAAATACAAAACGGTAATTACGTACCTTCTAATAAACCGGTCGATTTATATAACGTTATTCAACAAATTTATTACCAATTAAAACCCCAAGCTCAATTAAAAAAATTGGAATTTAAATTAAAAGACTTTAAGGAAGGAATAATTACAAAAACCGATGATTATGCCATTAATCAAATTTTTAGCAATTTAATAGATAATGCAATTAAATTTACGGATAAAGGTAAAGTAGTTATTGAATATAATGATAGTGATACTTTTTTTAATATTAGTATAAAAGATACGGGTATTGGCATTTCCGAAGATTATATCCCCCATCTTTTCACTCCTTTTAGTCAAGAAGAACGAGGATATACAAGAAGATATGAAGGGAATGGCTTAGGTTTGGCTTTGGTACAAAAATATTGTAATTACAACAATATTCATTTAAGTTATACCACTAAAAAAGATGTTGGAACAACATTTGTAGTGTCTATACCTAAAATCTAAAGTCTGCTGTAAATAGATGGTTAAAGAACATCTAAGTTTTTAAATATTCAAAATAAAAAGCCCGCTAATAGGGCTTTTTATTTAATTTGATTATGGTTGTATCACTACTTTTACCATATTATTCAACCTTTTGATTTAAAACTTCAACTTTACAAATTTTAGGCTATTAATTTATGTAAAATCAACTAACCCCTTAGTTAAAAATTTAATACATCACCGTCTTGTGGAATTATTACTCTCTGTCTTTCAATATTATGTTTTATTATTTCACTTGCCAATATTTCTCGTGTAGTAACACAATGGTCTAAAGCTTCCATATGAATTGCAACAGCTTTAATATTTTCATAATCCTTCAATAAATCAATTGTCTGCTTATCATCCATAATAATAGGAGGATACCCCGGTTTTGTAGCTCCGCCGGAATGAGTTATAACTATAACCGGATTATGATTCATCGCCTCTTTAACAGCATCACAATAAATGGTATCGCCTGCCCAATAAACAGTCGGCTCATATTTACTTTTTAGAACAAATCCACAAACTTCCCCCATCATTTCTTTAATTACTCCGCTCCCATGCTCACCACCGGTTCTATAAATTGTAACATTTTCATACATAACAAAATCATTTACAATTACAACATTGGAAAATCCGTAAGTTTTAAGTAATCCTTCGTCATTTGGTTGAGCAAATATTAATATATCTTTTGGTAATACTTCTATTGCTTTTTCATCAAAATGATCGGGATGTGTATGGGTTAATAATACTGCATCCACTCCTTTAATTATCTCTTCAATTGATATAGGTAACTCTACTGTAGGGTTTGGGGCAATTCCGGCAAAAGATCTAATTTTTCCTTTTTCAAATAACATCGGGTCGGTTAAAAACGTAATTCCGGCATATTTAATTTTCATTGTTGCATTACGAATAAGTTGTAAGTTCATATGTTTCACCTATTATATTTATTAAATTATTTTCGTATTTTACTATAACAAAATTAATTAACTTATTGTATTCAAGTCAATTACTCACAAATTTGTGGGTATAGATTTTATTAAAATAAATACATTAAAATGAAGATTAGAAAAGTTTATACTTGTCCTTTAGAGCTTGTGCACGATTTGTTAAAAGGGAAATGGAAAACTGTTATTATTTATCAGCTTGGTCATTTAAAAACAGCTTCACTTAGTCAATTGGAACAAAGCATAAAAGGAATTTCACAAAAAATGCTTTTGGAACAATTAAACGAATTACGCGAATATAAAATTGTTGATAAAATAAACTATCCGGGTTATCCGTTAAAAGTGGAATACTTTTTAACCGAAACTAAGGGGTACAAAATTTTAGAAGCACTTAAAATTATGCAAGAAGTTGGAAGAGAATATATTGATGAGATGAGTTAATTTTGTAGCGCGTACGCTGTTCATCTAATATTATCTTTTTATTTTTTAACAACTTATATTTTTCTTGGGACTTTCGGGGGACAACACCCCCGTTTTATTCCCCGTTTTTACCCTTTTTAGCCACTTTCATGCTCTTTTTTATTCCTCTTGATTCTTTTATCTTTTTACTTTACATTTCGATAACCATAAAAATAAATTTAGGTGCAACAATGGAAAATGAAAAACCCATTATATCTCTTCCTAAAGAACAAGCTGATTTATATAATCTACATAAAATTTATACTGCCGAAACGGGGAAGAAAATTGAAAACAATATCAACGCCTTAATTTCGGCATTAGAAATTCTTAAAACACAAGCTGTTGTTATAAACAACTTAGTCGAATCAACTGACCGGCTTATTAAAGATAACTCAAGTTACCTTGTTGTTATTGACAAATAATTTCTGCCTCGTATCCTCCAATTTCACATTTCAATATGGGAGAATACTCGGGTTCAGCTTTTACACTTTCTAACAAATTCATTTCGCCTCTCCTGTTAAAAATCGTCTTTTTCTTTTAAATATAAATCATATTGCATTCTCATCAATTCAAAATGTTTGGTTAGCTTTTCCAAATAGACATCCATAACTTCATCTTTTGCTATAAAAGAGATTTTCGCAGCACCGTCTTTCATCTTAGTTGTAAATATATACCCTATTTGGGCTTTTGTTATTGGTACTTCATATATAGCATGTACTACTACTTCACCGCCCTCTCTGTTCTGTAACTGAAAAACATAATTTGGATTATTGTAGGCGTGAGCAACGAAGCTTAATGTTTTATCATATATTTTATCTTTGGTTAGGTCTGTTTCTACAATATACTCCCTCGCACTTCTTATTGCCGGTACTAACGCCCCACACCCTATTACAATTAATAAAAAAACTATTATTGCTGTCGATGTAATTTTGCTTCTCATTTTTTCCTCCATTATTTTATTGTTATTCTTTTATCACCTGTTTAACTTTAAACATTTTTATTAAATCCGGTTTTAGTACTACCAATAAAGGTTCTGCGGGGTTTGTGCTTCCAAATGCAAATAGCTCGTTTCTAACGGTGCTTAATATCTTTAACGCTCCGTGTGCCTTGCCATTTTCTCGCCAGCCTATAACCACCATATCCCCTATTTTTGGCTTTGCTGCTAAATCTATTACAATCATATCGCCCGGAATTACAAGGGGCGCCATGCTGTACTTTTCACTTTTTATTCTAAATATTTGATTATTGCTTGGGTCATACGTTACCGTTACATATTCATCTTGAAATAATTCATCCACTTCTAAAACCCCTGCACCTATTTCGCCTACAACCCTATAGGTACGCTCTATTATCTTATTATCTGCTTTTGGCTTTTCTTCTACTTTTATATATGTGATGTTGTCAGGATCGGAATCATTTATCTTTATTCCGAGACCTTCTTCAAGTCTTTTTATAGTATTCCTTTGCGGCTTCCCAATATTGCCGCGTTTCCAACGGTCAATTATTTGGTAGCGAATCCCTGTTAATTTCTCACCTTCTTGAGGTGATAATCTTAATTCATGGTCAAATAAAATACTTTATAAATTCAGACCAATTCATTTCTAAGTTTGCTTTTTGTAAAATTATCACTTTTTTACACCAATTAAAACAAATTATTAATAAATTATTGAAACTTTTTAGAACTTTTCACTTGACAAAACAAAATTAACGTGTATATTTGTGTATAAAAGTTTCATTTAGTATGGAGAACATAATGCAAAAAATCGAACGACACAAAGTTCAGAAATACGGAAGAAGAGGCACGGCAATATCTTTGCCAACCCTTTTCAACCATGATAATGGTATTAAAGTAGGTGATACCATTAACATATATCGAACAGTTATTAACGATAAAGACGCTTTGGTATTAATACCCGAAAAAAACAAAGAACACAATAATTCACCAATAGCAAATTAACTCGTAATAATTATAAAAACTATTAAAAATACTGAGAATATTTAATAATCATACAATTAATAAAATGAGGTAAAAAATGAACTTGCCCGATTTCATAAAAGAAATTAAAGAAGTTAATCCGCTATCTGAACAACAAAAAATAGCTGACGAACTTAAAACCAAAGCTGCCGAATTAAACAAGTTGGCAAAAAATGCTGCTGCAAAAGGTGTTTCAGTTTACTTTTACAGCGGCATTGGTTGTAATGAAATTAGTTTATCCTTATCAATTAAAATTGATTTATAGGATAATAATATGAAATGCTTTAGTAATCAAAAAATAATACTAATCAACTGACATACTGAGAATATTTATGGATTCATTAAGGGAAATAAAAGACAAATTTATTAAAA
>DAINPX010000057.1:0-12207 GCA_036743235.1 Melioribacteraceae bacterium | reverse complement strand
TATTGGTAAATTTTGCATAAGAAATCGGTAAATAATTAAAAAATTATTAAATATAAATTATAATATTATAAAAACGCCGTTATTATAAAATATAGACTTTTAATATATAAAACTATAGAACATTATTATGAAAATTTACAGAATAATCAATAAATTTACCATCAATATAATTAAATTTTGCACTAAAAAAATTGTCTTCAAATAACCAAGGTATAAATATTCTATCCCCATCCCATAAATTTAATTGTAATAACTTATCATCGTCAATCCATGCAAGTTCCCCTTCGGGCGAGTCAATTAATTTACCCGTAAAATTATTAGCGGTAAATAAAAAAACATACCAATCATCCTTTCCGTCAAACAAGGGAAAAGTAATAAACCCGCACATTTTAGGTTTAATAATATTTAAGCCGGCTTCTTCTTTAACTTCACGAATTACACAATCTTCAGGACTTTCCCCAAGTTCAAATTTACCGCCTAAACCATTCCACTTCCCTTCATGAAAGTCGTTTTGCTTTTTTATTCTGTGAATCATTAAAGTTTTATTACCGTCTTTAACATAACAAAGGGTCGCTAATTTCATTATTTACACAAACCCACATATTGTTCTTTTAATAAATAATTTTTAACGTAATCGTTAACCCCTTCTTCAAGAGAATAAATTTTGTTGTTATAACCTGCATTAAGTAGTTTTGTGTTATCAGCTTTTGTATAATATTGGTATTTGCCTTTAAGATAATCAGGCATATCAATATATTCAATATTAACAGGTAAATTTAATGAATTAAAAATTGCAGTTACCAAATCATTCCAAGTTCTACTAATACCCGTTCCTATGTTAAAAACTCCGTGAATATCTCTATTCTCCAAAAAATATAAAGTCATTTCAACCGCATCTTTAACATATATAAAATCTCGCATCTGTTCGCCGTCTTTAAACTCGGTATTATAAGACTTAAATAATTTAACTTTTCCTTCATTTTTAATTTGTTCAAATGCCTTATGCACTACGCTTCTCATATCCCCTTTATGATATTCATTGGGTCCATAAACATTAAAGTATTTTAGACCGACAATTTTATTTGCAATATCATTTTTTCTAGCCCATAAATCGAACATATGCTTGGAATATCCATACATATTTAGCGGGCGTAAATTGCTTAACCCATTTTCATCATCCAAATACCCATTAGCACCGTCACCGTAAGTAGCCGCAGATGAAGCGTATATAAACCTTGCTCTGCTTAATAAACAATAACGAACTAACTCAAGTGAATATTTATAATTATTTTGAACTAAATAATCTGCGTCCTTTTCTGTAGTAGAGCTGCATGCACCCAAATGTATAACAGCATCCATATTAAAAGGGATTTCTTCATTAACCAGTAAATTATAAAATTTGTCCTTTTCGTAAAAATCTTCATAATTTAACCCGTTAATATTTTTCCATTTATCACCTGTGTTAAGATGGTCAACAATTATTATATTGCTATAGCCTTTTTCATTAAGCCTTTTAATTAAGTTGCTACCAATAAAACCGGCACCGCCTGTTACAACTATCATAATGCACTCCAAATAGTTTAATTTAATTAACCTTTAATTTAAATAATATATTGATAAAGTTCAAAAAAATAACTTTATTTATATTAAAATATTTTTTATTTATTATATCAAAATTTAATAAAAAAGGGTAAAAATGAAAGTTAGCGAGCTTAAGAACCTATTAAAGGAAAGAATATTGGTGTTAGATGGGGCAATGGGTACAATGATACAAAAACATAGATTAACGGAAGAAGACTATAGAGGACATAGATTTAAAGATTTTTCTTATGACTTAAAAGGTAATAACGATGTGTTATCTATTACACAACCGCATGTAATAAAAGATATTCATAAATTGTACTTAAATGCCGGTAGCGATATTATAGAAACAAATACATTTAACGGAACTTCAATCAGCCAGTCTGATTATCATCTGGAAGATTTTGTTTATGATTTAAATTTTCAGTCTGCAAAAATTGCCAGGGAAGCTGCTGATGAATTTACCAAGTTAACACCAAATAAACCTCGTTTTGTGGCAGGTGCTTTAGGTCCTACAAATAAAACAGCATCCTTATCTCCTGATGTTAATGACCCGGGCTACAGATCTGTAACTTTTGATATACTTAAAACTGCATATTACGAGCAGGCAAGTGCATTAATTGATGGTGGAGTTGATATTTTATTAGTTGAAACAATTTTCGATACACTTAATGCAAAGGCAGCTTTATATGCTATACAAGAACTTTTAGAAGAAAAGAACTTAGATTTACCGATAATGATTAGTGGAACCATTGTTGATCAAAGCGGAAGGACTTTATCCGGGCAAACTACTCAAGCATTTTACATCTCGGTATCTCATGTAAAAAACTTGGTAAGTATCGGCTTAAATTGTGCATTAGGTCCTAAACAAATGAGACCGTTTATAAAAGAATTATCGGATATAGCAGATTGTTATATTAGTTTATATCCCAATGCCGGATTACCAAATGAATTTGGGGGATATGATGAAAGCCCCGAAAGTATGCTAATATCACTTGAAGAATATGCCAAGCTTGGATATTTTAATATTATTGGAGGGTGTTGTGGCACCACACCCGAACATATTGCAAAATTTGCTACTATTCCCGAAAAATTTAAACCTCGTAAAATTGAGGGGAAAAATATTTATACAAGTTTAAGCGGACTTGAACCGTTAATTTTTAGAGAAGATGTAAATTTTGTTAATGTTGGTGAAAGAACCAATGTAACAGGCAGTAGAAAATTTGCAAAATTAATTAAAGAAAATAAATTTGACGAAGCTTTATCTGTTGCAAAAGATCAGGTAGATAACGGAGCCCAAATTTTAGATGTTAATATGGATGAGGCAATGATAGATTCAGTTGCCGCAATTACCAAGTTTCTAAATTTGGTGGCAGCAGAACCTGATATTGCCAAATTGCCGATAATGTTAGATAGCAGTAAATGGGAAGTTATTGAAGCAGGGTTAAAATGTTTACAAGGTAAGGGAATTGTTAATAGCATAAGCTTAAAAGAAGGAGAAAAAGTTTTTTTAGAACATGCAAAAAAAATAAAAAAATACGGTGCAGCAGTTATTGTTATGGCTTTTGACGAAAAAGGACAAGCGGATAATTTTGAACGGAAAATCCAAATTTGTGAAAGGGCTTATTATTTGCTTACCGAAAAAATTGGGTTTAACCCTCAAGACATAATATTTGATCCAAATATTTTTGCCATAGGAACCGGTATTGAAGAACATAATAATTATGCGGTAGATTATATAAATGCGGTAAAATATTTAAAAAAGAAGTTCCCTTTATGTAAAATTTCAGGAGGAGTTAGTAACGTCTCTTTTTCGTTTAGAGGTCAAGATGAAATAAGAGAGGCTTTACATTCAGTCTTTTTATATCATGCAATTGCATCCGGCATGGATATGGGGATTGTTAATGCAGGGCAACTAGCGGTATATGAAGATATTCCAAAAGATTTGTTAAAATTAACAGAAGATTTGATATTAAACAAAAGACCCGATGCGACCGAAAGGTTGGTAGAATTTTCCGAGACTTTAAAAAAACGAGAAAAATTAGAAACAGTTGCCGAAAGTTGGAGAAAGACTACCGTTGAGGAACGCTTAAAACACGCATTAATTAAAGGTTTGGTAGATCATATTGAAGAAGACACGGAAGAAGCAAGAATTAAATTTGGCTCGCCGCTTGCCGTAATTGAAGGACCATTAATGGATGCAATGAATATTGTAGGAGATTTGTTCGGTAGCGGAAAGATGTTTTTACCACAAGTAGTTAAAACGGCAAGAGTGATGAAAAAAGCCGTTGCATATTTGGTACCGTTTATTGAAGAGGAAAAAAAACTTAGCGGTCAGGTTAACAATAACGGAACAATACTTTTGGCAACCGTTAAAGGGGATGTTCATGATATTGGAAAAAACATTGTTGGTGTTGTATTGGGATGTAATAATTATAATATAATTGATTTGGGGGTAATGGTTCCTTCCGATAAAATACTAAGCACAGCAATAGAAAAAAATGTTGATATTATTGGATTAAGCGGCTTAATAACACCTTCGTTAGACGAAATGGTGCATATTGCCAAAGAAATGGAACGACTTAACCTTAAGTTGCCATTATTAATTGGGGGAGCTACTACAAGCAGGGTACATACTGCAGTAAAAATTGAACCAAATTATAGTGGTCCAACCATACATGTTCTTGATGCTTCTAAAAGTGTTGGCGTAGCGGGTAATTTAATTAACTCGGATAATAAAGAACTTTATATTGAGAAAATTAAATCCGAATATCAAAATATAAGAGAAAATCATTTAAAGAAATCAAACGACAAAGAGTTTTTAACAATTGAAGAAGCAAGAATCAATAAATTAAATTTAGATTGGGGTAATTATAATCCTATAACTCCAAAACTTAAAGGAATAGCGATTTTTGATAATGTGCCTTTACAAACACTTAGAGAATATATTGATTGGACTCCGTTTTTTATTACTTGGGAATTAAAAGGTAAATATCCGCAAATATTTGATGATGAAATATACGGATTGGAAGCAAAGAAAATATTTGATGATGCAAACAAACTTTTAGATAGAGTAATTGAAGAAAATTTATTAGTTGCCAAAGGGTCTTTGGGTATTTTTCCGGCTAATGCAGTTAATGATGATATTGAAATTTATGGCGATATAGATAGAGAGTTAGTAGTTGGTTCTCTTTTTACATTAAGACAACAAGGTAAAAAAGCAGAAGGACAACCGAATATTGCTTTAGCAGATTTTGTTGCACCAAAAGAATTAAATAAAACTGATTTTATTGGTATGTTTGCTGTAACGGCAGGCTTAAATATTGAAAAAACCTTGGAGAAATTTGAACTTGAACACGATGATTATAATTCTATTATGCTAAAAGCTATTGCCGATAGACTTGCCGAAGCTTTTGCAGAATACTTGCATATGAAAGTGCGAACAGAATATTGGGGATATGCAGCAGATGAGCAGTTAAATAATGCAGATTTAATTGCAGAAAAATATACAGGAATTAGACCTGCACCGGGGTATCCTGCTCAACCCGATCATACTGAAAAGTTAACTATATTTAGATTATTGGACGTGGAAAACAGCGTGGGAATAAATTTAACAGAATCTTTGGCTATGTATCCGGCTGCAAGCGTTTGTGGTATCTACTTTTCCAATCCGAATTCAAAATATTTTGGCGTTGGAAAAATTGGTAAAGATCAACTGGCTGATTATAGCTTAAGAAAGGGAATAAATTTAAAAGAAGCCGAAAAATGGCTTAGACCAATATTAAATTATAACGAATCCGATTAGTAATGATAAATATATTTAATAGTTTTTATACCAAGGCTTTACACTTTTACCTAAGTTTACAGAAACATCGAGATATTGATTTAACAAAATTAGATTTAATAAAAAATGCCACGGTAAACCAATTAAGCGATTGCAATTTTTTACAATATAAAATACTTCCGCATTTGGGAATAAATAACGAAAGACCTCGCATGTTTCCCAAAGAATTAATCGGATTTGGTTTGTTTTATTGTCAGTACCCTATTCAATTTGCAAAATATTTAACTTTATTAAGTAAGTTAAATATTGATTCTTATATGGAAATTGGTGTAAGACACGGAGGAACATTTGGCATTACAACAGAATTTCTTAAAAAATTTAATCCGGATGTAAAAACTTATGCCGTTGATATAGGTTATTCTCCAACTTTGCATAAATATTACAACACCGGAAATAGTAAATTTATTCAAATAAATTCGCTTAGCACTAAGTTTAGAAAATATGTTAAAGAAGTATCTCCAATTGATTTTGTATTAATAGATGCCGACCATACCGAAGAGGGATGCAGATATGATTACTATTCAGTAAAAGATTTTGCCAATATTGTTGCATTACACGATATTAGTAACGATAATTGTGTGGGTGTTAAAAAAGTTTGGAATGAAATAAAAATGAACGAAGAACAGTATATCTGTTTTGAGTTTACGGAACAGTACGAAGAAATAGTAAGAAAAGAAAAGAAAACATTTTTAGGACTTGGAGTAGCTATAAAAAGGGATTACTTAATTTTCAAACAAATTGATTTAAGTTCATTTTAAGGCATTAATATGTTAAATAAATCACTCTATTATATTATAATGTTTATATTTAATTCGTTTATATTTGCGGGTAACGGATATTTAAGTATTAACTATAACAAACATATTTATAAAATTGAAATGCGGGATGGCATTAAATTATTTACTATTGTTTACTCACCAAAAGATACTACGGTAAATTATCCTATTATTTTAATGCGTACTCCTTATTCTATTGCCCCGTACGATAGTAATTCGTTTCGTGAAGATTTTTTTAATAAACATATTATTGAAGATAAGTATATATTTGTTTTACAAGATGTGAGAGGGCGTTTTATGAGTGAGGGGGAATTTGTAGATATGAGGCCATTCAATTCTAATAAAAGAAACAATAGTGATATTGATGAATCATCGGATACTTACGATACTATAGAATGGCTAATAAATAATATACCCAATAATAACGGAAGGGTAGGAATGTATGGAATCTCTTATCCTGGGTTTTATTCGGCAATGGGTTTAATTAATTCACATCCGGCATTAAAAGCCGTTTCGCCTCAAGCAGCAATTGCAGATTGGTTTATTGGTGATGATATGCATCATAACGGTGCATTATCTCTTTCTATGGTATTTAACTTTTTTTCAGGGTTTGGTGTTGCCAGAGATTCTTTAACAACCGAATGGCCCCAAAGATTAAAGTATGATTCGCCTGACATGTACACTTTTTTTACAAAACTTTTGCCTCTTTCAAATATTAATAAATTTTATTATAACAATAAAATTAGTTTTTGGAATGATGTTATTAAGCATAATACTTACGATGATTATTGGAAAACAAGAAATATTTTGCCTCATCTAAAAAGTACTTCTCCCGCTGTTTTGATAGTAGGGGGCTTTTACGATGCCGAAGATTTATATGGTCCTATAAATATTTACAAAACAATAGAAAATAATAATAAAATAAACGAACATAGAATAATTTTAGGACCTTGGACACATGGTGCATGGAGTAGGTCACCGGGCGATTGGTTAGGTGATTTTTATTTTGGTAGTAAAACAAGCGAATATTATGAAAAAGAAATTGAATACCCTTTCTTTAATTATTATTTGAAGAATAAGGGAGTTAAACCCAATTATGAAGCTATTGTTTTTGATACCGGTGTAAATAAATGGTGTAAGTTTAATACTTGGGAGCCGAAAAATGTATTAACTAAGTATATGTATTTAAATGAGGGGAATAAATTAAGTTTTGATAACAATAAAACCACTAATGGTTATGTAGAATACTGTGTTGACCCAAAAAGACCTGTTCCATATTATTCAAAGTTTCATGATAGCAGAAATATGTATATAAAAGAATTTATGATTGCCGACCAAAGATTTGCTTATGTGCGTCCGGATGTAATTTCGTTAGAAACGGAAGTATTAGGAGAAAATATAACTATTGCCGGTCCAATTTATATAGATTTATTTGTTTCTACAACCGGTACAGACGGTGATTGGGTTGTTAAATTAATAGATGTTTACCCTGATTATGCCGAACAGGAAACAGATAATGGTGATGATGTAGAAATGGGAGGATATCAACGATTGGTTAGATATGAAATGATGAGAGGGAAATTTAGAAATAATTTATCCAAACCCGAACCTTTTATACCAGAAAAAATAACCAAAATTACTATTAAATTGCAAGATATATTACATACATTTAAACGAGGACATAGAATTATGTTACAAATTCAAAATAGTATGTTCCCATTTTTTGATGTAAATCCAAACAAATTTATTAATATATATGAAGCAAAGTTAGAAGACTTTATTTCGGTTAAGAATAGAATATATTACGGAAGTAAATACCCCTCTTCAATAACGTTTAGTGTTTACGGATACGGTGATCAAAATCCATAAATTGAAAAACCGCCATCTACTGCTATACATTGTCCGGTTATATAAGATGATGCCGGCATTGCTAAAAAAGCTGCTAAACTTGCCACTTCTTCAGGTTTTCCAATTCTTTTCATTGGTGTTCTGTAAAGTACTTCATCTAAATAATCTTTATTTTTTAATACCGGTTCAACTAAAGGAGTATCGATATACCAAGGGGCAATTGTATTTACTCTAATATTATCGGCTGCCCATTCGCATGCCAACCCTTTTCCTAATTGAACTAAAGCTGCTTTAGTAATTCCGTAAGGAATTCCTGTTCGCATAAAAGTTAAACCTGCCACCGAAGAAATATTTATAATTGAAGCTCCAGTAGATTTTTTTAATAATGGGTAAAAAGCTTTACATAAAAATAATGTTGAGTTTAGATTTGTGTTTAATATTTTATCATACTCTTCTTTAACATAGTCATTTATCTTTTTTCTAATATTTGTACCCACATTGTTTACAAGAATATCTAAATTACCCCACAAATTATTTGTTTCGTTTAAAATTTGTTCTCTTCCGATTTCGGTACTTATATCGGCTGCAATACCATAAATTTTATAGTTTTTACTTTTCCATTCAACAACTAGATTTTCTACTTCTTTATTGTTTCTTGCAACTATAATAACTTCGGCATTAAACCTTAAAAACATTTCTGCTATTGCTTTTCCAATTCCTTTTGTTCCGCCTGTTATAACAGCTTTTTTATTTGATAAAGTCCATTTTTCCATATTATTTTTGCTTTGTGATTTTTGAAAAATTTAGTGTAAACTTTGTACCTATCCCCTTTTTACTTGATACGGATATTTCGCAATTATTTAGTTCGCAATACTTTTTAACTAAAGCCAAGCCCAAGCCGTTTCCTTCGTATTTTCTTGTATAACCTTCTTCTTCTTGACTAAAAGGCTTAAATAAATTATTCATATAACTTTCCGAAATTCCAATACCGGTATCAACAATTTCTATCGTAAAAGATGTGTTGGAGCAAAATGCATCAATAGATACTGTACCTTTCTTAGTAAATTTAATAGCATTATCAAGTAAATTAATAAATATTTGTGTTACCGAATAATTGTCTCCTAAAAACGTATCATCGGTAGTTAAACAATTTACCTTAAAATCAATATGCTTTTCATCTATTTCTCCCTGAAAATCCGGTAAAATTCTATCTAATATATCGGAAAATAAATGTAATTCTTTAATCTCGGGTCTATATGCCCCAACTTGCAATTCAGACATATTTAGTATCAAATCAATAGTTCTAATTATTCTTAAATTAGCTTTAAAAATTGCATTAAACGCTATTTTTATTGAACGTTCGTTTTCATTGTCGGTTTTAACAATATCTTTTAATAATCCGACAAAGTTCATAATTACATTTATTGGGGTTCTGATTTCGTGAGACATTTGTGCTAAAAAATTAGTCTTCAATTTATCCGCCATCTCGGCATTAATTTTTGCCTCAATTAGTTTTTGCTCAGCTATTACTTTTTGAGTAACATCATTTATTAAAATTATCTTCGAATCAATACCTTTATAAATTAAACTATGAAAAGTGATATCGGCAAAAAATATTTCGGAGTTTTTTTTCTTTAATTTTATCGCATTAACCTTTAAATATTCATTGGTTAGCTGTGAATAAAAAACGTCCTCTGCAGTATTTTCCAATATTAAATAGATATTACTACTTAAAAATTCTTCCTTTGAGTAACCAAATTCATTTACTGCCGTATCGTTAACATCAATAATTTTTTTTGTTTTTTCATCAAAAACCAACATTGAATGGGGATTGCTATCAAATAATAATCTGTAGCTTTCTTCCGATTTCTTTAATCTTTCTTGAAAAATTTCTCTTTGTGTAACATCACGGGCAATACCCTGTATAGAAACATGTGAGTTTTCGTTAGTAATAATATCGTTTTTTGTTTCTAAATAAACAATTACTCCCTCTTGCTTTTCTATTTTATAAATCATACTCGATTTATAATTGGAGGAAATTACGGAAAAAGAGATAATTTCTTGTTCGGTTAAGTTTAAAAGAAATAATCCTTTTTTAAAATCTAAATAAAGTTCATCCGGTTTTATACCCGTAATTTTTTGTAATGAAGGACTAACATAATCAAACTTTGGAAGAGGTAAAAAACTGAACCGAAAAACAATATCTAATGCATTTTCAGACAACGCTCGATACTTTTCTTCACTTTCTCGTAATTCGTTTTCCGCAATTAGTTTTTCTTTTAAAATTTTACTTTGTTCAATTGCGGATTTAATTGCAAGTGGCAGCCTTGTTCTAAACTGTTTAATAATATAGTCATTTGCCCCTTCTTTCATACATCTTACGGCAGTTTCCTCATTTATCGATCCGGTGTAAATAATAAAGGGAATAATAGGATCTAATTCTCTTGCCAAACGTAAAGCTGTCATTCCGTCAAAAGACGGCATGGAATAATCACATAAAATTAAATCGGGGTTATATAGTTCAAGTTCTCTTAAAAAGTTATCTTTATCAAAAACATGCCTATAATTAAATAACATTCCGTCTTTTTTAAGTTCGCGTAAAGCTAATTCAACATCGGTTATTTGATCTTCGACAATAAGAATTTTAATTTCGTTATTATTAATCATATTTAATATAAAAACGGTCACTTTAAGTGACCGTTTAATTTTGCTAAGCCTTTTCTTCCCAAATAGAACTTAATGTTACAATGTTTTTTACAGACATTTCCATATCTTCTATTGCAACAAACTCGGTATATGCATGAAAATTATGTCCGCCTGCAAAAAGATTTGGAGTAGGTAACCCCATAAAGCTTAAACGACTACCATCTGTTCCGCCTCTTATTGCCGATTGAATCGGTTCAATATTTAATCGTTTTAATGATTCAATTGCGTAAGTTTCAACATGAGGATAATCATTTAATACCTGTTTCATATTCCTATATTGATTAAATACCTGAAATTCCATTTTGCTGCCGGGGTATTTAGCTACCGCTTTTTCGGCTAAGTCTTTTAACATGTTTTCGTATTTCACTAAATTTTCATCAATAAAATCACGAATAATAAATTTTAATGTTGTTAAATCTTCATTCCCGTTAAATGATGTACAGTGTACATATCCTTCTCTTCCGCTGGTTGTTTCTGGTGATAAAGTATCCTTAGGTAATGACTCAATAAATGAGGTTGCAACTTTAACAGAATTAATCATAATGTTTTTTGCATATCCCGGGTGTACATTTTTTCCGAAAAATTTTATTGTAACGGCATCTGCACTAAACGTTTCCGTTTCAATTTCTCCTCTTTTACCACCGTCTATTGTGTATGCAAAGTCAGCCCCTAATTTTTTTAGATTTATTTTTTCTGTTCCTCTGCCAACTTCTTCATCAGGTGTAAAACAAACTTTTATTGTTCCGTGTTTTATTTCGGGATGTGTAATTAAGTAATTCATTGCATCCATTATTTCGGCTATTCCGGCTTTGTCATCGGCACCTAATAATGTTGTTCCGTCAGTAGTAATAATATTATAACCAATCATTCCGTTAAGTACAGGATTTTCTTTTGGAGAAATAACTTTTGTATTATCTTTTGATAAAACAATATCACCTCCTTGATAATTTTTATTTATTACAGGGTTAACATCTTTACCGCTTACGGCTGGACTTGTATCAACATGCGAAATAAAAGCTATTACCGGTACTTTTTTATCTGTATTTGAAGGCAATGTTGCATATACATACCCGTTTTCGTCTAACTCTGCATCAATCAATCCAATTTCTTTTAATTCTACTACCAAATCTTTAGATAATTCCAATTGTTTAGGATCACTTGGAAAAGTTGAAGATTCTTCATCAGACTTTGTATCGTATTTAACATATTTTAAAAATCTTTCTACACAAGAAAACTTATAATTTGGGTCAAACATAATTTCCTCTATATTATTTAAAAGTTATTGAACCTTAATATATTAGTATTTATTTAAAAGAGCAATACTTTTTTACTTTTTAGTTTTTTTATATATTACTTAATTAATTTAGATTTTTTGACACTTAAGTTCATATTTAATTTATTACCATAAATTATTAGTAATTAAAAGGCATTAACATGCAAAAATTACCAATC
>DAINPX010000056.1:0-12274 GCA_036743235.1 Melioribacteraceae bacterium | reverse complement strand
ATTAATAACAGTGATATTAGCTTTATCACCGTTTAAATCTTCCCAATTTGTTATGTTTCCTAAAAAAATATTCTTCAATTGATCTGTAGATAAAGAATTGATTTTATTTTCATTGTTAACATAAATTATTATTCCGTCTTTTGCTATTAGATAAAACATTCCTACAGAACCGTAATAATCGGCAAGCAATTTAGTTTCGTTCCCGCTTGGCAATCTACTGGCAAGTGCAATATCCGCTTGTTCTTTTATTAAAGCAGCAATCCCTTCTTTTGTACCGCCGCCTTCTACATAAATTGAGATATAATCATGAGTTTTCATAAATTCTTCTGCAAGTACAGTTGTTAAACCAAACATTGTATCGCTTCCCTTTATACGAATAATTTCCGTTCGGTTTTGCGAAACGGAAGAACAAGAATTAAAGAAGAAAAGTATTATGAGTAAAATTGATATCGTTAGTTTATTTTTCATCTTTTTTCTGCCCTGGAGCGTAAGCGTTCTATTAAATAGAATACTCCTTCGTTCCATTCGGGTTCATCCATTGTGTTATCTAAAATATTAATAAAATCTTTAATTATATTATAATGTTGAATAAATGCATTAAAATTTATTGGCTGTGATAAATCGTCAAAAGGGGAATGATATATATCGTTAATATATTTTAGGTATTTATTTAATCCTTCTTCGTAAGAAAGATTTACATAATTTATAGATTCCGAAATTAAAATAGAAGGAATGCCGGCATTGGCAAAACTTATTTGGTCGCTACGGCTATATGCCTCGGATTGATAAAAAATATCAGGAATTTTATCAACGGAAAGATTATTCTTTTTTGCGGTTTGTTCCAAAACACTTTGTAAAGATGAATATTCTGCACCTATTCCTATAATTCCTTTAACAGAATCGAACGAAGAAATACCGTCTATATTTATATTGGCAATTGTTTTATACAAAGGAACAACCGGATTTGTTGTATAATAAGCCGAACCGAGTAGCCCTGCTTCCTCACCCGTAGTTAAAAGAAAAATAATTGAGTGCCTCGTTTTTTCTTTGGAAAAATAATTGGCAAGTTCTAATAAAGCAGCAACACCGGCAGCGTTATCAAAAACTCCATTGTAAATTGAATCTCCTTTAACTTTCTCTCCTATTCCCAAATGGTCATAATGGGCGCTTACTAAAATAAATTTGTCTTTTAAGTTATTATCAATTCCGGTTATTTTTCCTATTATATTTGGTGCTAAAAAATCGCGCCTTTTATATGTACCGGATACGGAAATTTTTACGGAAAGAGGAAAACTATAGATTTTATGGTCTTTTGTAAGTTTTAACACATCGTTTAATGAATATTTGGAATTATTAAATAATAATGATGCTTTTTGAAAATTTATTATCATTCCTAAGTTAACACTTGAAGAGTAAGCTAACGATAAATGTTCAAATGAATACGTTTGTTTTAAATAATTCCAAGCAGCAGGAGTGTTATTTAATGGGTTAGGAATAATAATGCATCCTCTCGCTCCTTTAGATACAGCTAAACGCAATTTTACTGCTAATGAAGTGTAAATAGTTTCTTTTTTACCTTCAAAAAAAGTAATATCATCGCTACTCGGTTCGCCTTCTAACATAACAACAATTTTATCTTCAACATTAATATTTAAATAGTCGTTATAGTCGTACTCGGGGGCATTTATACCATATCCAACAAAAACTGCATCTAAAGTTCTATTTGATGAAAAGTCTTCGCTAATTTGGAAAATTAAAAAATCTTTGTCAATAAAAAGCGTATCGTTATAATTAGAATTGGTTAAAATTAACTTAGAACTTAATGAAGGCTTATAAGCGTGCATTGGTATATATTGGTAAAAAGTACCGTTATTGCCAGCGGGCATTAAATTAGCTTTAAAAAATTCTTCTGCCAAATATTTAGCTGCTAAATTTCCACCGGTTGTTCCTGTCCCTCTTCCTTTAAATAAATCACTTCCCAAATAGTCAAGATGAGTTCTAATTCGTTCTGTTATATTATTTTGTGCAATGCAAAGGTTCGTAAATAAAAAAACAAAAGCAGCTAAATATTTAATCATAATTAAATTATTTTTTTATTGATAAATATAATAATTATTAGTATCATTTAATAATAGTTTAACATATTCTTATTTTATTACAACAATTAATTTATATAGTTAAATTTCGGGGGAAATATGAAAAAAATATTTACAATTGTATTGTTGCTGGTTTCATGTGTTTTTAATTTTGCACAAATACAAATTACAAAAATAAGACAAGCAACTTTTAAAGGAGATTTAAGGTGTTTTAGTTATTCTGCAAATAAATTATATGTTGTTGGATATAACTTAGGGGTAGTTAGCTTTGTTCAAAAATCGACAGATTATGGAACAACATGGGAAGATGTTTCAGGTGGATTTGCTTCGGGTGATAATTTAACCGCCATTTCGTTTGCAACCGAAAATTTGGGATTAGTTGCCGGTGCTTCCGGTGTAATTTACAGAACTACAAACGGAGGAAATACTTGGTTAAATGTTAGCCCCTCGGGTATTTATAACGGCGGCATTAATAGTATAGTAATGCTTAATAACCAACTTGCTTATGCCTGTGGCTCGGCAAATGGCGGATTTAATATCATAAAATCTACTGACGGAGGATTATCATGGGCAGGTGTTAATACAGGCAATACCAATACAATGTATAAAATGAATTGGAGCGATTTAAATAATTGTGTAGTTGTTGGGGCTTCTGGTAAATTTTTAAAAACAACCGATGGCGGAAATACTTGGTTATCTGGAACGGTTACAGGTTCAACTGCCGCATTATATGATGTTGTTAAAGTTGATAATAATACTTATTATGCAACCGGTACAACGGGAATTTTTGCAAAAAGTACTGATGGCGGAAATACATTTTTTAAGGCAACAACAATTGCTTCAACAACATTTTACGCAATAAATTTTAAAGATCTTAGTAACGGAGTAGCTTTAGGTTCAAGCGGAGTGGCATTTAAAACTACAGATGCAGGAGTTAATTGGTCTTTGGTTGATACTTATACAAGTGAAGTTATACGCACTTGTTATTTGGTTAATAATATTTTATTGGGCGGAGCATACCGCAGCACTTTAATAAAATCTACAGATTTTGGGTTAACTTGGGTAAATCTTGCCAATAGTTCTCGCGATATATACGGCATAAATATAGAAAACGGAACTGATAATATTGTTGTAGCTGCTGATAGAGGTGAAGTTAATTACTCAACAAATATCGGTATTACTTGGGAAAAGACTAACTTTACAACCGGAGATATCCTTTACGATGTGGTTAAATTTAACAATAATATTTATGCTTGTGGGCGTGCAGGCGCATTTTTTGTTTCAACAAATACCGGGCTTTCATGGCTAAATAAATCAATAGGTACATCCACAACCCGTTTGTATAAACTATTCTTTTTTGATGCCGAAAAAGGATATACCGTAACAAATGAAGGCAAAATTCTTTACACTACAAATGCAGGTACTACATGGTTGGAACATGGGGTATTTTCCAATACAACTTTGTACGATATTTATATGCTTTCGCCTACAGTCGGTTTTTCGTGTGGTAGCGGTGATAGACTGTTTGGAACTGTTGACGGATTAAACTGGACTCATGGGGCAATGGCTAAACCAAACGGACAAGTTACAGGCATTTTTATGCTTAACGAACAAAAAGGATATATTTGTGGTGAAAACGGTGCGGTATATAAAACAACAGACGGGTTTAGAACCATTCAACTCTTAACTGACACTTTGGCACTTAACGGTAAGTTAATTCATGATGTTTTTGCCTTTGACGAAAATAATGTTTACGCAGTCGGTCAAGGGGGAATTGTATTAAAAACGGTATCTCCAAACCAGATGAATATTATTACAACTTTGGATGAACAACAGGATTTATTGGATATAGCCAAATTTGACGATGCTTCATTATTAATAAGCGGAGCGAATGGCTTAGTTTATAAAATAAGTGATCTCTCCATTCCGGTTAAATTAGTCTCTTTTTATGCGGAAATATCAGCCAATAATGTAATTTTAAATTGGAAAACCGCAACCGAAACAAATAACAGCGGTTTTGAAATACAAAGAAAATTATCCAATGGCAATTTATGGCAAAAGGTTTTGTTTATTAAAGGAGAAGGTACATCAACGGAAATTAACGAATATAATTTTATCGATCATAATTTGTTACCAAATAGCTATAATTATCGCTTAAAACAAATTGATTATGACGGTTCGGAAAGTTATTCAAAGGTTATAGAAGTAAATTTAGTCGAATTGCCTTTATCAATAATGCTTGAACAAAACTATCCAAATCCGTTTAATCCTAAAACCAATATAAAGTTTTCAATACCCCAAAAGCAATTTGTAAGTTTAAAGGTATTTAATATATTAGGAAAAGAAATTATTACATTAGTAAATGAAGAGTTAAACTCCGGGAATTACTTAAAAGTATTTAATGCTAATAATTTAAGCAGCGGTGTTTATTTTTTTCAGTTGCAAGCAGGTGAAACAAGATTAGTTAAAAAAATGAATCTAATTAAATAGTTTAATATTAAAAGTAAGCTATAATATCAAGATTTATGCACCAATAAATTTGAGGTGAAACAAGATGAAAAAAATATTGTATGTAGAAGATTTGATAATGGCGGTTAACATAGTAAAAAAAATGTGTCAAAACAAATACGATGTTCATCATGCATTAAATGTAGAAACGGGTTTAGAAAAAATAAAAACCGAAACTTTCGATTTAATATTATTGGATATTAATTTACAACAGCCAATGGACGGGTTAGTACTGGCATCAATTTTAAAAGATGAAAAGCTATTTGAAAATAAACCGATTATTTTAGTAACTGCATATCAATTTGATTTTGATTCACAAGAATTGAAAAATTTAGGACTATCGGGTTATTTACAGAAACCATTTACCAAGTCAGATTTATTAACAATATTAGAAGACTTTATTTAATGAATAATACCGATACAATTATTAAAAAAATATTTGAACAAACCGAGTTAAAATATATTATTACTAATTCGGTTTTTGAAACCGTATTTTATAGTAAAGGTTTCGCAAATACAGTAAATAAAAAATTTGCATGCGGAATAAATATATTTGAAATATTAGATGTTGGAGATACTATCGATTTTATTGATAATATTAAAAAGAGGAAAAAAATTAAAACAAGAGTACAAATATTTGGAGAATATAAAAAACATCTATGTATAGCAAGTAAATATTATATTAAAGAAGAAGGTGAATACTACTTGTTTAATTTGTGTGTATCTGAGGAACAAAATAGCATTATTTCATCTCAAATGATATTGGACTCCATTCCTATGCCCGTATTTTTTGAAAATGAAATAGGGGAAATAATAAATTGTAATATGGCGTTTGAAAAATTAATAAATAAACCGAGAAATACAATATTATCTACTAAAAATAAAACGAAAGCTTTAATTAATGCGTGTTCGGTATCGGGAGAATCGAATAATAATTTACGAGTAGTGAGGGAAGAAAAAATAATAAAAAACAGCTCGGGAGAAAAAAAAGTTTATGTTCTTGTAAAATCTCCGTATTTAAATAAAACCATGAAATACGGAGGTAAGGTAGGAGTATATAACGATATTACAAATGAAAGGCTAATTTATGATAAATTAATTATTAACGAGAATAAAACAAAAGAAGCCGAATTGCTTTTTAGAAATTTGTGGGATGATTCGTTAGATGGATTTAGACTTGTAGATAAGAGAGGAATTATTAAATTAGTGAATGAGGCATATTGTAATTTAGTTGCAAAAGACAAAGATGAGTTATTGGAAAGGAAATTTACAATTGTTTATTCCGAAACTGAAAAGCGTATTTATAATAAATTTAAATTAAGACTATCAACTAATGCTATAAAAGAACATTCGGAAGATTTTATTAAATTATGGAACGGCAAAGAAATATGGATGGAATCGTTAAATAAAATAATATATATAAAAGGTATTCCACATGTATTAAGTATATTTAGAGATGTAACCAAAAGGCACGAAATTGAAAGTGAATTGAAAGCATATCTAAATTACGAATCTTTAATTTCAAAGTTGAACGAAAATTATTTTTCAAATAAAATTGAGAATATTAATGAGGTATTAACAAACAATTTGGAGGTACTTGGCAATTATTTAAAAGTTCAGTTTGTGGGTATGTTTTTAAAGAAGGGGAACAGAATGCAGTTGATTTCAAACTGGTATGAAAACAAAAGTAAAAAGAACAAAACATATTTAGACCACAATAATATTATTGCTAATTTAAAAATATTTAAATTGCTAAATGAGGGGAATATTATTATAATTGAAAAAGACGATGAACAATTATTAAATGAATTTAGAATTTTAAGAAACGATCTAATAAACTATGAAATAGAAATTATTGCAATACTTCCGTTATTTGAAAACGGTAGTCTTTTGGGATATATTGGTATAGAGGGGAATAAAAATAGATTTGAGGAATTAAGTGTAACACTACCTAAACTAAAAAGAATAAGTGAAAACTTTGTTAATTTAGTAATAAGGAATAAAAACTATAAACTTATTAAAAGAGAAAAAGACGAACTTGAAACTATATTAAGTACAATTATTGACGGGGTAATTACAATTAACAAGTATGAAGTAATTGTACATGCAAACGATGCGGTTTATAAAATATTTGGAAAGGAGAAAGGATTGTTTATGGGAAAAAACATGCGATATTTTGCGTCTTTGTTTTTGCAACCGAAAGAATCCGAATATAGAGAAGAATCGATAAAATTTTATGATTTTATGACGTCATTTAAAAGCGGTACAAATTCGTTTACGCTTTTAAATGAAAACGGAGAAATAAAAATACTTAATGTTAGTATAACAAATGTAAATAATTCAGTTGGAGAAATTGACGGTTATATATACATAATTTGGGATATGACCGAAAAAATTAATACTGAAAAAAAAGTTGCGTTTTCGCAAAAAATGGAGGCAATTGGGCAGCTATCGGCAGGTATTGCACACGAAATTAATACCCCAATGCAATATATTAATGACAATAATAGATTTTTAACCGAAAGTTTAAATTACTTTAATAGTTTTGTTAATGAATTGATGAATAATAGTTTTATAAAATCGGGAAACGTGCCGGTTGACTATATAAAACAAATAATAGAAAAGAATGATTTAAAATTTTATTTGGAAGAGGGGATAAGTGCAACAAGCCAATCGAATATTGGAATAGAAAGGGTTATTAATATTATTAAAGTAATGAAAGAATTTTCGCATCCCGGAAAAGTATCGAAAACGATTACGGATATAAATAATTGCATCGATGTTTCAACAACCATTAGTAAAAACGCATGGAAGTATTTTGCTGATTTAGAGTTAAAACTGGAACCCAAGCTACCTACAATAATTTGCAACGCTCAAGAAATTAACCAAGTTTTATTAAATTTTATTGTTAACTCGGCACAAGCAATTGAAGAAGCTATCAAGTTAAATTTTAAATTAAAAGGAAAAATTATTATTGAAACCACAAAAGAAAAGGATTATATTAAGATAAAAATAACCGATGACGGAATTGGAATAAAACAAGAAAATTTAAACAAAATATTTGACATGTTTTTTACTACCAAAGAAGTGGGAAAAGGATCGGGACAGGGGTTGGCAATTTCTTACGATATTATAGTAAATAAACACGGAGGGAAAATTGAAGTGGAATCTAAATATACACTAGGTACAAGTTTTATAATATATTTACCCATTAATTAATTAGGTTGTTATGAATAAAATATTGCTTGTTGATGATGATATAAATATTTTAAGCGGCATTAAAAGAATGCTATTTAAAAAATATCAAATACTTACGGCAAATAGCGGAAACGAAGCTATTGAAATTGCAAAAATTAATAAAGATATTGCGGTAGTTGTATCGGATTATAAAATGCCCGAGATGGACGGTAATCAGTTATTAAGCAATATAAAAACGATAATACCGGATGCAGTACGTATGATGTTAACCGGATATGCGGACATAGATGCATCTATAAAAGCCATAAATGAAGGGAATATCTTTAGGTTTTTAACAAAGCCGTGCCCTACCGAAATATTGGCAGGGGCAATTGACGAAGGAATTAAGCAATATAATTTGGTAATAAGCGAAAGAGAATTATTTCAGCAGACTTTACGCGGAACAATCAAATTATTAATAGAAATATTGGAAATTACTAATCCCTTTGCTTTTTCCAAATCAATACGCTTGCGCGATATAGTTAAAAAATTATCGCAAAATTATTCCGAAACACTTTCAACAAAAATTGAATTGGCTGCCTTATTATCGCAAATAGGTTTAATATCTTTACCGAATGATGTGATAGAAAAAGTGCAAAAGGGGAATACTTTAAACCCTACCGAAATGAAACTTTATTTATTACATCCCGAAATTAGCCAAAAATTATTAAGTAATATACCACGATTGGAAGATGTAGCCTTGGCAATATCTTTGCAAAATAAAAAGTCGAAAGAGTTACAAAGTTTTCCGGACGGGGAAATACCGGAAGATAGTTTAATTATAGCAAAGATATTAAATAAAGCAATTGAAATGGATAACTTTTTGGAGGGGAAAAGAAAGGAAGAAGAAAATAGACAAGAACTTGAAGTAAAAGAAAAAGAAAATAAGAAAAAAATAGTTCAAGACTACTTAAGAATAAACGAATTACAACCCGGTATGATATTGGACTTGGATGTTGTAGATAAAAACGGAGTAATACTGTTAAGCCGAGGACAACTTGTAACAACACTAATGAAACTACGCTTACAAGGGTATCTGGAATTGGGTAGAATTTATAATTTGGTTAAAGTTAGGGCTTATTAGTAATTATTTTTCCATAGCCAGTTTATAAAGTTTTTTATACTTTTTAGCAGCATTATTCCAGCTATATTCGGCAGACATTCCATTAATTTGTATTTTACGCCAAAGTTGTTTGTTTTGATAAATATATAAAGCACGTTTTACTGAAGTAAATAAAGCATAACCGGTATAATCGTTAAAAGAAAATCCGTTGCCGCTATCATCACCTATATGACTATATTCGTGCCAATCGTGTACGGTATCAGCCAAACCGCCGGTTTTTCTTACAATAGGCACTGTACCGTATTTTAGCGAGTAAATTTGATTTAATCCGCACGGTTCATAATTAGACGGCATTAAAAACATATCGGAACCGGCTTCAATTAGGTGACTTAATTCGTTATTGTATCCAAAATATGTTCCGAACTTATGAGGGAAGTTATAATTCAAACTTCTAAACATATCTTCGTATTTCGGTTCACCGCTTCCTAAAATTATGTACTGAGCGTTAAGTTTTATTAAGTCACTCATGGCTTCGGAAATAATATCAAAACCTTTTTGTATTGCCAACCGTGAAATAATTCCAATAACGGGAATATCGGGAGTATAAGGGAGGTTGAAGTATTTTAATAAAGCTTCTTTGTTTTGTTGTTTTATATGCAATGATTCAATAGAATAATTGTAAGGAATAAATTTATCGTTTTCAGGATTCCAAACATTGTAATCTACCCCGTTTACTATACCGAATAAATCGTCTTTTCTTTGGTTTAAAATACCCTCCATACCATGCCCGTATTCTTTTGTTAACAACTCTTTTGCATAAGTTTCGCTAACTGTGTTAATTATTTCACTAAAATAAATTCCGGCTTTTAAAAAATTGACATCGTTGTGAAACTCGACTGGACCACCCGGATAAAAGTATTTCCCCTCAATTTCTGCATTAATAAGTGAACCTTTGGAAAACTTACCTTGGTAACCTATATTGTGAATTGTAAAAACAAATTTAGTTTTATGAAATAAGGTATCCCACGAATAATTATCTTTAATTAATAAAGGGATTAAACCCGTTTGCCAATCGTTACAATTAATAACATCCGGTTTCCATTTAAGTCTTTGAATTAACTCGATAACCGCTTTTGAAAACAAAATAAAACGAACGTCTTCGTCATAATCGTTTGTATATAAAAGATGACGATGAAAAAAGTTAGGATAATCAATAAAATAGATCTCTACATTACTATTTAGTAAATATCCCTTATAATAGTTAACTGCATGAGTAAATCCACCTGCTCTAATAGAAGTTTCTTTAAACTCTTTAAGAAATTGGAGGTCAAATTTATTTTCATCTACCGAGTAGTACTTAGGCATAAAAACTTTTACATTACAATTTAAGCTGCTTAAGGCAATAGGCAATGCCCCTGCAACATCGGCTAACCCGCCTGTTTTAGCAAAAGGAACAACTTCGCTTGCAATGTACGCTATATTCATAAAGCCTCTTTAAGAGTGAACCACCCAAATAAAAAACATTTTCCATATTACAAAAATAATAATAAACTTGCTTATATTTAAGTTGTTAGTAAATAAATAAACAAAAATTTATTGTTAATACAACCTTTTTTTTTAAGAAAAGTCTAATTTATTAGATAAAACAAAAAATATATGATTGAAAGCGAAATTGAATTAATAAAACTAGCTCAACAAGGAAACAGACGAGCATTTGAACAACTAATATTTAAGTATGATAAACATGTACTGAATATAGCTTATTCATTCAGAAATAATTCGGATGATGCGAAAGATATTTATCAGGAAGTGTTTTTGAGAGTATTTAAAGGTTTGAAAAATTTTAGATTTGATAGCGAATTTTCTACTTGGTTATATAGAATTACAACAAATATATGTATTACATATAAAAACAGGAGTAAAAAAGAAATGTTTGACTCTCTTGATTCCGAAATAAATAACGGAGACGAAAAATATTCGGATTACATGCCCTCGGACTCTAAAACAGATGAACTTTTAATAAAAAATGAAACAAATAAAATAATTGAAAATGCCTTAAAACTACTTCCTTCGCAACAAAAAATGGCTTTTACAATGAAATATTATAACGAATATAAAATAAAAGAAATAGCCGAAATAATGAACTGTAACGAAGGTACCATTAAACGATATTTATTTAATGCTACACATAAATTACAAAAAATGCTTGCCCCAATAATGGGAAGATAAAAAGAGGTGAATATGAACTGCCAAAATATAAAAGAATTATTACTACTTTACAGTATAAATGAACTTGAAGAAAATGAAATTAATAATGTTAATAATCATATTTTACAATGTGTTGAATGTAAAAGAGAACTGGAACAATTATTATTAATTTCCAAAACTATTAAAAATAATAAACCTGAAGAAATTGATGAATACGAATTACAAAAAGCAAGATTAAGTTTATTGGATACATTAGACGATTTGGAAAACAAAAAAAGCTTTTTGAGTATTATTAAAAGTTATTTATCTGTTTCTTTTTATAAAAAACTGAATCCCGCGCTTTCATATATTTTTACTTTATGTATTGGCGTATTGCTGGGATTAACAGGTTACGAAGTTATTAATATAAAGAGTACGGATAAAGATATTGAAACGTTAAATATGAATAATGAAAAAATAAAACCGCTAATAGAAAATGTTACTTTTTTAAGTAGTAACCCCGAAACAGGCGATGTTGAATTGGGATATACTGTAAGTAAACAAGTTTATTATAAAGGCAATTTTAGTGACGACGAAACAAAAAAATTAATAGCCATGGCTGTAACCAACAGCAATAATTCCGGTTTAAAAATTACGGGTATTAATGTAATAAATAAGCAAAAAGATAAAGCATATATTAAAGACGAAAAAATTAAAAATGCTCTTATTTTGGCTGCCAAAAGTGATAGAAATGTAGGTGTTAGAAGGCAAGCACTAATTACGTTAGGCAGATTTACGCCGGATGACAACATAATTGAAACATATCTGGAAATTTTAACAAAAGATAATAATGCTGCTATTAGAATTGAAGCAATAAATAAATTAACCGAAATAAAATCGGAAGGATATCAAATAGACGACAAAACAAAAAGTATTATAAGCGAAAGAGCAGAAAAAGACGATAATAAATTAGTTAAAATTAGAGCTGCCAAGTTTATAAACGAGGAGATTTAAAATGGATAATAAAATAAAAATTATTATAATTACTTTATTATGTTTAATAAGCATAATACTTAACGCAGAAGAAAGAGAAGGTGGCGGAGTATTAAGTTATAAAGTATCTAACGGCTCAACTTTGGATATAAATATAATGCAGGGGGATATTAATATTAAAACATATGAT
>DAINPX010000055.1:3746-12339 GCA_036743235.1 Melioribacteraceae bacterium | reverse complement strand
AATGATGCCATTATGCAAGTTGCATCCGCTTCCGAAGAACAATCTACTGCAGCAGAACAAATAAGTAAAAATATTGATTCAATAAACAGCGTTTCGCAACAAACAGCAAAAGATGTTTCGCAAATTGCCGAAGCAAGTAGCGAATTAAACGACTTAACCGAAACATTGAATAATATGGTAGATAGATTTAAAATATCTGATAATACTTTAGTTAAATATTAATTTTATTGGCAAAAGGGTTAGCTATTAATGTTAGCCCTTTTGTTATTTTATTTTAAGAAACAATATTAAGTTTTATACTAAATAAACGGAACAAATTAAGTTTTAATAAAGTAAAACAAAAAGAAATAAAAATAATTTTATTGTTCTTTCTAATAAAAATCCTCAATTTATTCTATTTCAGATATCCCCTTAAATACCCACATAACAAAATAATTTATAAACTTTTTGGAGAAAAACAATGAATGGTAAAAATATTTTTTTAGCCGTAACAATTTTTGTTTTTGCTTTAAGCATAATGGTTACAAACGCTCAAGTAAAAGACCAAATTAAAAAAGATGTAAAAAAAATTGAGAATACTACACAAAAGGAGGCTAAAGACTTAAAAAAGGTTGAAGAAAAAGGGAAAGTCGAAGTAAAAAAAGATATTAAAGATGTAAAAAAAGGACTTAAAGAAATTAATGAAAGTAATAAAGTTAAATTAGATAAAACAAAAGAAGACACAAAAGATATTAAAAAAGAAGTTAAAAATGATTTAGAAGAAACAAAAGATTTGGGTAAATCGATAAAAAAAGAGGTTAAAAAAGAGTTAAAAAAAGAGAGCAAAGAGACAAAATAATACGCTATAATTTTGGATTCAATTTAGTTATTGGTTGTTAAAATAAATCCCCTTATTTTTAGTAAACTTAAGGGGATTTTTTATTTAACAAAAAAGTTAATTTTTAGAACAAAACTTTAAGTTCCGAATCAAAAATTTTATTATTTAGTAAAACGCACATTTTATCGTTAACTTCTATAAGTCCATCAAATGTTTCATTTCTTAAATTCCCGTCCAGCTCTTTAATATCTTCGTGTAAAACCGTAACAATTCTAAATACTTTATCCACACTAAAGCCCAACAGCTTTTCACCAAACTCGTAAATAATTGCCAGTTCTCGGGTTTCTAAAGTTATCTTTTCGTACAATTCATTAAAAAGTTTAACAAGTGCATTAAGTTTCAGTTTACTTTCTTTATTAAATCTTTCCATAAAAATTACGTTATTCTGTGTTGTTTTTGCATTAACAATATTTTTAGCAAATTCATGTATCATATTATGCGGTTGTTCAAAATCTTCCAATAAATTTGTTACAACAATATTCTCGCTTTTAAAATTATAATACCATCTGCCAAATTTACATTCTTTAGGGTCAAGGGTCATAGTAAATTTTTTATCATTTAATAAGCACTCTTCAAGATGTTCAATATACAGGTGATGATCTTTTTCACGCTGTTTTAATATTTCGATAAGTGAAGTATTTTCTTCATTTAAGCTTTCCATCCCCATTTTTAACCGCATCTCTATTATAGGGATAACTTGTTCTCTAAATTTAATCATCCCTCTAACACCAAAAACTGGATTTGGAACTTTTGTAATGCCCGGAAGTTTGATAATTTCTTTTACACTTAATGCGTTAATTCCAAAATAGTTATTTTTTAAACTAAAAATCAAAAACAAATTTTGACTTCTTTTTTCGTGCAAATCCATTTTTCCCCCTAATAATTAAATTCAAACAAATTTGTTTTAATTTAGCTATTTTTACATAAAAACGAAATAGAATATTTGAATTTATTTCATATTTTTAATTAATAAAAAATAGTTGTAAATTAAACAAGTCAATATCATCTTTTAATAGTATAATTGCTGCATATGTATAGAACAATAGTTTTAATTTTATTCTGTTTTTTGTTAAAACCTATCAAAATACTTTCGGGAGAAATAATTGAAAGTAAAACTTATAAAGGGAAAAAAACTTTAATAAAATATGCACAATACGGAGAAGCCGGAGAGGTTGAATATACAAAACAAATAATTTATGATTTTGTTAATAAAAATCCAAAAATTAAAGTTGAAATCTCGGTTTATCCGTGGGGTCAATATTGGGCAAAGTTACAAGTTCAATCCGGCAGCGGTCTTGCACCGGATGTTATGATGTTACATAGTAATGTTATGGCGGTTTGGGCGGAACGAGGAGCAATTTTGCCTTTAGATAAATATATAAAAGAAGGTAATATTAATTTAAATGATTATCATAAAATTGCTATAAATTCCGGTATATGGAAAGGCAAACAATATACTTTTCCGGTTGATATTCCTACTCGAGCACTAATTTACAAAAGGAACAAACTTAAACAAAGCGGTATTAGCGAAATAGATTTTCCCCAAACAAATAAACACTTAAGCTGGAACGAATTTGTAAATTTAACAAAAAAATTGACTATTAGAGACAATGAAGGAAATATTACACAATACGGTATGGTAGGAGGTTTAGGCTGGAATGAACCGATGTTTAGGATGTATGGTGCAAATATTTTTGATAGACAAATAGATCCTACTAAAACAAATATTAAAAATAACGATAGTCTATTTAAAGCAATGTTTGAGGTATATAAAATTCAGTATGCCGATAGAATACATTTAGGTGATGCTACAATAAGAACCGGAAATTTTGCCATTAGCTCGTTACTTTATAACGATAACTTTGTAATGACAACTGACGGTCCTTGGGTTTTGCGTAATTTAAGAAAAGACAAAATTGATTATGGAATTACCCCCTTTCCAAGAGTAAATAACCCGGTACTTGTATTAGATATTAATTCGGTTGCAATTTATTCGGGTTCTAAACATCCTGAAAAAGCATGGAAGTTAATTGAATATTTAACCGGTTATAATGCCCAATTAATTTTCGGGAAAAGATTACGTGGTGTTCCCGCATTAATAAAAGCGAAAGACGGATTAATTAATAACGATTACAACGCTAAACATTGTGAAGCTTTTTTATACGATTTAGAAACCGCTACAACAAATATTATTACTCACAATAGTTATCTTGTACCTATTCAGGAAAGTTGGCGATTAAGCACCGAAGCAATTTTTGATAAAAAATATGATGAAGAATTAAACAAATTACGTTCAAAATTTGGTATTATACCCGAAAACGAGTATAAGAATTTTGTAAATGTAATGAACCAATTTATTCATTCTACTCTACAAAAACAATTACCTATATTGGAATTACAATATAAAGATGCTTTTAAACGCGGTATTTCCACAAATCCAAATAATTTTGTAAAAATAATTGCTCCTATTATTTTATTATTCTTATTTATTTTTGTTTTGTATTATTATATAATATCAGTTAAAAAAACTCAGTCAATTAAAGTATCTTTATTAAAGCAAGATAATTTTTCGGGCTACATCTCAATTACTCCTTGGCTTTTAGGTTTAATTTTGTTTTTACTGGGTCCCATAATTGCCTCGTTATATTTTTCGTTTACCGAATGGAATTTGATTAACCAACCGAAATGGATAGGAATACAAAATTATATTGAATTATTTTCCGATACAAGATTTTTGATGGGTTTTGAACGTACTTTTAGCTATGTAATTTATGTTGTTCCTATAACAGTTTTAGGAGGTCTTTTTACCGCAGCTTTATTAACAAATAACATTCGCGGAATAAACTTTTTTAAGTCCCTCTTTTATTTCCCCTCGCTGTTTACAGGGGCAGCTATTGCGGTATTGTGGATTAATATTTTTAATAAAGAATACGGGGTAATTAATTATTTTATTTCGTTTTTAGGATTTCAGCCAAAAAATTGGCTGGATGCAAATAACGCTTTTACTACTGTAATTTTAATGAATGTATTTTGGATAGGCAGCTCGATGATTGTTTATTATGCAGGAATGAAACAAATACCTAAATCGTTATATGAAGCCGCAGATATAGACGGAGCCGGATTTATCAGAAAATTTATTTATATTACTATCCCCTCGTTAGCTCCCGTAATTTTATTTATTGTTATTATTACAACTATAGGAGCATTTCAAGTTTTTACACCTGCGTTATTTTTTGCAGAAAGCAGTGCACGTATCGGTGATCCTTCAGATTCATTAAGATTCTATTCTGTTAATATATATGACGAAGCATTTAATAATTTAAGAATGGGTAAAGCATGCAGTTATGCAATTATTTTGTTTATAATTATTTTTATTATAACATATGTACAGTTAAAATATTCAAAAAAGTTTGTTGAGGATAATTAATAAATGAAATTAAAACTGCTAAAAAAAACAGGTTTATATTTATTACTTATTGTTACCGCAATTTTTTTATTTTTCCCAATTTATTGGGTTGTTGCTTCATCATTTAAAACCCGTGAAGCAATAAGTGCAAACCCTCCTACTTTTTACCCAAGTAAAGAAAAAACAATTTCTATTAATATACAATCAAATAATAGGCTTTTTACTTATCATAACTCTTACTATTTGTGGCTGGTAAATAATGATAAATTAACAGGCTTTTATTTAAAATTAAGCGAAAACTTTGAACCGCTTTATTATGTTGAAATTATTAATAATAATTTACCGGTACTAAATAATAAAAGTATTAATATAAAATTTGATAATTTGCCAATACATTTAATTTCCGATTCCGATAAAGAATTTATTGTTTTAGCACGATTAGTTATTGAAGAAAACGGTAAAAACAGCGAAATTTTATTTTCTCCACACTATAAAAATAATTTATTTAACGGTTTTAATATTTATAAAAACATAAAACATAAACCGGTTAATAAATTTTATGCTCGATTAGAAAATTACACTGAAACACTTAAAGGTGCAGAAGCAACAATGGGAATGGAGTCATCCGGCTTTTTAACATACCTAAAAAACAGCTTTATAATTAGCATTTTGGCAGTAATAGGACAAATTTTAACTTCCTCTTTTGCTGCTTATGGTTTTGCCAGAATAAATTTTAAGGGAAGAGAATTTTTATTTATTTTATTATTGGCAACATTAATGATACCTGCTCAAGTAACTTTAGTTCCATTATTTGCAATTTATAAACATATAGGTTGGATTAATACACTTCTTCCGTTAATAGTTCCTCATTTTACAGCAGGAGCTTTTAACGTGTTTTTAATCCGCCAATATATGTTAACTTTACCAAAAGAACTTGATGAAAGTGCTTTAATTGACGGTTGTTCCAGAGTAAAGATTTTTTATAAAATTATTCTCCCAAATTGCTTACCGGTGCTAATTGTAGTAGGGTTATTTACTTTTGTTGCAACTTGGCAAGATGTAATGGGACCTTTAATGTATTTGGACGACCCGGAACTTAGAACCGTTCAACTTGGTTTGGAATATTTTAGATCTCCATATATTGATAACAGACATTTATTATTAACCGGATCTGTTATTAGTATGCTTCCTATTGCTATTATTTTTATTATATTTCAACGTTATATTATGTCAGGTATTGCCACAACAGGATTAAAAGGTTAATTATGAAAAACTTAGTTAAAATTATGTTAGTTATTATAGTTTTTAGTAACTTATTAATAGCTCAAAATATTACCGAACAATTCGGAAAAATGTATTCATTCCACAACATACCTATTGAACGTATTAATAAGGCATATAACGTAAACCTTTCGGATAATTGGTATAACGATGTAATGAAAGGGGCATTACAACTTGGTTATGGTTGCAGTGCGTCTTTTGTTTCTGCTGACGGATTAATTATGACTAATCACCACTGCGTTCGCGATATTTCGTTACAAGTGCAAAAGGAAGGGGAAGATTTTTTACAAAACGGTTTTTACGCTATTGAATTATCAGAAGAAAGAAAAATACCCGGTTTATTTGTAGATCAGTTACTTAAAATTGAAAATATTACTAATATAATTATCACCAATTACCTTAATTCATTAAGCGATGCAGAAAAAAAACAAACAATACAATTTAAAACTGATTCAATAGAAACTTATTCATCAAAAATTTCAGGATTAGTTTGCAAAGTTATTCCCCTTTATGGCGGTGCAAAATATGTTTTACATTATTATAAAAGATATAATGATGTTAGACTTGTGATGCTACCCGAATTTCAAATTGCTTCCACTGGTTGGGATTGGGATAATTTTACATACCCACGTTATGAATTGGACTTTGCGTTTTTACGTGCATTTGAAAACAACAATCCGGTAAAAATAAATGACTTTTTTAAGTTTAGCATGAACGGAGCAAAAGAAAACGAACTTACCTTTGTTATTGGACGCCCCGGCAACACCGATAGACTTTATACTAGCTACCAACTAAACTATCTTAAAAACTTTTCTATTTCAATAAGATACGATTTATTACAAAAGTTATATGATGTTTATTTTACAAAATACACATCCGGTAATTCAAAAAACCAAAACATGCTTAATAATTTAATGGGTGTTGGAAATAGCAAAAAAGCCTATGAAGGAATGTTTAATGCCTTAAACGAAAAAAAACTATTTGAATTAAAAACCGAACTTGAAAATTATGTAACTAAAAGGATATTTGAAGATGCAATTTTAGGAAAAAAATACGGACATGTTTTGGAAGGACTTAAATTAGCATTTGATGAATATTCAAAAATTGGAAATGAATTTGAAACATTGCAAAACTTACGCCGTAGCCAAGTTATTTATTGGGATTTACCAATGAAAGTAGTTAAATATATTACTCAAATTAATTTAACTGATAGCCTAAGAGATTTTAAATATAAAGAAAGTGAACTACCAAAACTTAAAGAAGAATATTTATCAATTAATTTAAGTGATAGTCTTCAAATTAAACTATTTAGTGCTATTATTAAATATTTATTCAATAATCTTACACCAAAAAATAATTTATTTGCAACTGATGAAGTTGTGGATAATTATTTAAATTATTTAATTAATAATTCATTTATGGTTAATAAAGAAAAATTGGCACTATTGTTAAATGATAAATCATTAGAATTAACTAATATTAACGATCCTTTATTAAGGATATTATCAAATTATAACAATAGAATTAACGAACTGTCTAAAAAAGCAGAAGAGTTAAACTCTACTATTGAAAATTTAAATAGACTTTATAACGAAATGTTATTTGCCGTCTTTGGCGAAAACATATCTCCCGATGCAACATCAACACTTAGAATAACAGACGGAACTATAAAAGGATACGAATATAACGGAACTATAGCCCCGGCAAAAACCACATATTTTGGATTGTACGACAGATATTATTCATTTGGCGAAAAAAACTACCCTTGGGGTTTACCAAATAATTGGATTGAAAAAAGAGACTTAATAGACTTTTCTACCCCCTTAAATTTTGCTTCAACTCATGATATCGTTGGGGGAAATAGCGGTAGTTCGGTAATAAATACAAAAAAAGAAGTAGTGGGATTAATTTTTGACGGTAATTATGAAAGCCTTTCCGGGTTTTATTATTATAACCCCTTGGAAAATCGAGCCGTTGGAGTAGATTCCAAAGGTTTATTATTTGCATTAAAAAATATATATAATACCGATCGATTGACAGAAGAGCTTATAAATGGAAAACGATAAAACAAAAGATATACCGTCTCCTTGCATAAAACAATGCGAAATGGATTTTAATTCCGGTTTATGCAAGGGATGTAATAGAACTATAAAAGAAATAACAGATTGGGGAATGTTAACAAATGAACAAAAATTAAATATTTTAAAGTTAATTAAAAGAAGGAAACAAAAAGATTAATGACTATCTATTATTAATAACTAAAACAAATTCACCTTTAAGTTTTTCATTTTCCGCTTTTTTATAAAGTTCGCCCAAAGTACCCCTAATATATTTTTCATTGGGTAAAGTTAATTGATATGCAATAACAGCTTGTCTATTATTGCCCAATATATCGGCACAATCTTTTAATAAACTTTGCAATCTGTAAGGTGTATCTAAAATAACCAATAGTTCTTTTACTATTTTTAGTTTTTTTAGCTCGTATTTTCTTATATCTTTTTTAGGTGAAAGCCATCCGTAAAAATAAAACTTATCAATATCAAAACCGGTTCCTATTAATGCCGGAAGTAATGAATTTGCTCCGGGAATAGGACTAATTTTTATTCCTGCACTTATACAATTATCAACAAGGTGTAACCCCGGATCGGAAAATACGGGAGTTCCACAATCCGAAATAATTGCAGCATTTTTCCCCTCACAAAGTTTTATTAACAATTCCGAAACCGTTTCTTTTTCGTTATGTTCGTTTAATGCAATTAAATCCTTTTTAATTTTAAGCTTATTAAGTAATTTTGAGGCTTCTTTATATTCCTCACATATAATAAAATCGACTTCATTTAAAATATTAATTGCCCGTAAAGTAATATCGTCATAATTTCCGATTGGTGTAGATACCAAATATAAAGTACCTGTTTTAATTGCCATTTTTTCTTCCGATTAATAAAATAAGGGCTGTATCAAAATAAAGTTTTTGTTGTTTTTAATCGTTCTTTCACTTATTAATAAAATTATAACGTTTTATTATTCGC
>DAINPX010000055.1:0-3646 GCA_036743235.1 Melioribacteraceae bacterium | reverse complement strand
ATAGTGGTAATTGAATAAACTAAATACTCATCTCAAATCTAACGTTTACTAATCTAACAATGGTTTACCTTAATTGTTATTTTGATACAGTCTCGTTATAAATCAATAAATTATTTTAATAGTTCTTGAACTTTGGTATATAACTCATCCAAAGATACTTTCAATCTTTCGCCGCTGGCTCTTACTTTAACTTCTGCAACATTTTCAAGCAATCCTTTTTCTCCAATTATTACTTGTATCGGAGTACCTAATAAATCGGCATCTTTAAACTTAACCCCCGCTTGAACGTTATTTCTATCGTCAAATAAAACAGGTATTTTCAATTCGTTAAATTTATTATATATTTTTTCGCAAGCTTCTATTACCGTATCCTTTTTCATATTTAACCCTAAAATATGAACATGGAAAGGAGCTAACTCTTTATTAAAAATAATTCCGTTTTCATCGTTATGTTGCTCGACATAACAAGCTATAACACGTTCGCATCCAATACCGTAACTACCCATAACTAATGGGTGCGATTGCATATTTTCATCCAAATAATTAGCGCCTAATGCTTCCGAGTATTTGGTTCCTAATTTAAATATGTGTCCCAATTCAATAGCCTTAAATACGTCCAATTTATTTCCGCATCTGGTACATGTTTCACCGCTTTTTACAACTCTTAAATCATGATAAGTAATTGAAGGAACATCTCTCTCCAAATCTATTCCGCCTAAGTGATAATCGTTTTTATTTGCACCGCTATATAAATTATTAGCACCTTTCAATCTGTTATCAGCAATTATTTTAAACTTAAAATTAATAGGTCCAATACTGCCGGCATCTGCACCGCTAATTTCTTTTAATTCTTCGGGATGGCAAGGACGTACTTCTCCGCCTAAAACTGCAGGTAATTTTGTTTCGTTCACTTCATCGTTACCGCACATTAATACTAAAACAGGAGTTTCGTTATTTAGCATATATACTCTGGATTTAGCGGTCTCGGATTCGTTTATTCCTAAAAATTCACAGAGTTCATCTATTGATTTAACATTAGGAGTTGATATTTCATATATTTCTTTGCTCCCTTCATGGTGTTTTGCTGCATCAACAATCGAATTAGCAACCTCAACATTTGCGGCATATCCACAATGCTCGCAATATGCAACCGTATCTTCACCGGCATCACTTTTAACCATAAACTCTTCCGATTTACTTCCGCCCATTGCACCGCTGGAAGCACCGACAACAAAAAACTTTATTCCGCAACGTTCAAAAATTTTACGATAAGCTTTATCGTGCAAATCATACGATTTATCTAATGTTTCAAATGAAGTATCAAACGAATAAGAATCTTTCATTAAAAACTGACGTCCTCTAATAACTCCGCTTCTGGGACGAGCCTCATTCCTAAACTTTGTTTGAATTTGATACCATATTTGCGGTAATTCTTTGTGCGATTTTAATACACCTACAGCATGATGGGTCATAATTTCTTCATGTGTTGGGGCTAAAACATAATCACGATTTTTAATATGAAACATTGTATCACCAAAAGCTTCTACTCTTCCGGTTTGTTCCCATATTTCTTTTGGGTTTAATGCCGGCAAATGGAATTCTTGTCCACCTATTGCGTCCATTTCTTCACGTATTATGTCGGTTACTTTTTTTAATATCATATAGCCGTAAGGTAAAAACGAATATATTCCGGCACTTAACATACGTACCATTCCGCTGCGTAACATTAAAATATGACTTGGAATTACCGCATCTGCGGGTACTTCCTTTAATGTGGGAATAAAAGCTTTACTCTGTTTCATATCAACTCTTTAACAAATAATTTTAAAATAATTTGTAAAAATAACAAAAATTTATTGTTTATTCAATATAACGTATAAAACTACCGTATTTTGACCTATAATTATCTATACTCAGATAATCTTTTTCTTAATTCCAAATAATTTGGAAATATTTGGGCTACTAATTTCCAAAACTTTGACGAGTGATTCATCTCTAACAAATGACATAATTCATGAACAATTACATATTCTATTAAGATTGGTTCAAACTGCATTAGTCTATAGTTAAGCGTTATTATTTTTTTGCTGCTACAGCTCCCCCATCTGTTCACAAGCCCCTTAATTTTAAGTGTATCGAAACTTAAATTCAGTATTTTTGCAAGTTCCATTGTGCGTTTCGGAAGAAAAGAATTTGCATTAATTCGTAAAAAATCATCATAAAGCTCTACGTTTAACTCTTTTATCTCGTCAAATATATAATCAAGCCCGGTTTCCGATTTAAATAAGTGAGGAAATTTTTCGTAAGTTACCAATTCACCTAAAAAATAATATTTTTTCTGTTGTTTTTTACTTTTGTTATGAACCTGCTCAATCCATTCAGTGTTTTTCTTTATAATATCGTATGCAAAGCTATTGGTTGCTCGGTAAGGAAGCACAACTTCAAACCCTCTTTTGGGGTGCAATTGTAATTTTACATATTTTGCGGTTTTACTTCGTCTTACAGATATTTCGATTTCGGAATTTTCTATATTTATTTTTATATTTTTCATTTTTTAAACTAAAGCTATTGCAAATAACATTTTTTAACTATTATTTTTTATATTTAAATATTAAAATGGAGTTTTTTCTCTTTATGATTATTACAGATGAGATAAGAGAATTTATTAATTACAACCTTAAAAATACTAAAAAAATATCAAAATATTTCAGTTATAAATTTACACTCGGTAAATTTAATATATTAGAACTTTTGGATAATTTATCCGAAGACGACTATTTTTATTGGCATAACAGCTCTAAAAATGAACATTTTTTGGCAATAGGAAGAATTGAACTACCAATCTCAAAAAAAATTCTTGCAGAAAATAAACTTATCAATTTATACCCATTAATTAATCAAAAAATTTGTTTTAATTATTCTGCCAATAATTATCCCATAATTTGTGGCGGAATTAAGTTTAGCGAAGAAACAACCGAACTTTGGAACGATTTTAATCATTACGATTTCTTTATACCTAAAGTGCTTATCTTTAATTTTAATGCTGAAATAGGATTAATAATTAATACAAATAAAACCAATTTTATGTCCGATAATTTACTTTGGGATAAAATTAATTGCCCATCGGGTAAATGTTCCGAACATATTCAGTCTATACTAAAAGGTAAGATTTTTGAGAGCACCGACCCTAATTACTGGGAATCGATTGTTAAGGCTGCCTTACATAAAATTGCCGGCAACGATGTTACCAAAGTAGTTTTAGCACGTAAAAAATCAATTGCCTTAAAACAAAAAATAGAGACTATTTCTGCCAAACGGATATTTAAAGTGCTAAATGACAAACATGCCGAAAGTTTAATTTTTGGATATAAAAAATTATCATCTTTATTTTTTGGTGCCACACCCGAAAAGTTTTTGGCATTGCGAGGCAATAAAATTGAAACAGAAGCATTGGCAGGAAGCCAAACTAACGGCGATATTAACGATTTATTGCAAGATGATAAAAACCTAAACGAACATAAACAAGTTTTAGATTATATTTTAAAGGGTTTAAGCGATATTACAATAAATCAGGAATTTGATAAAGAGCCCAAAATTAAAGATTTAAGTATATAAAACACTTATTAACAAATATTTCGGCAACATT
>DAINPX010000054.1:0-12429 GCA_036743235.1 Melioribacteraceae bacterium | reverse complement strand
AGAGTAGTAACCTTCCGATATACTTGCTTTAATTTTTGAGAAATCGGAATTCTTTAAATTTTCCAAATCCGGATTAATTAAAAAGTCTGCATTTTCAATATGTTTATTAGTAATAATATTCATTGGAATACTTACCATTTGGTCAGCAATATTCCAAGGATATGACAATTCCTCTCTTGTATTTAATGGTGAGGTTGCATTAGCCGCAATAATTAAATTGCATCCCATATTTTTAGCAATATTTACAGGTACGTTTGCCACAAGTCCTCCGTCAACCAATAACAAAGTATCAATTACAACCGGAGATAAAAGCAATGAAATACTACTGCTGGCACGCATAGCTTTACCCAACGAACCATTAGAAAGGATTACTGTTTTACCATAAACCAAATCCGTGGCAATTGCCCTATACTTAAATAAATAATCATCAAATGAATTAACAAAATGAATTGGGGCATTAAATTCTAATAAATTTAAAAAATTAGCTACTTTTTGACCTGTTGCAATAGAAATTGGAATTACCGGAGTGAACCCATCAAAACGTAAAGAAAATATTGCTTTATCTTCGGTAATTTTCTGTTCAATAAACAATTCTCTTCTGTTGGATTCGTTAGCCGAAAAAAAGTCATTCCAATCGATATTGTTAACAATCGAATCCATTTGTTTAATAGAATAACCGGATGAATACATTCCTCCAACAATACTTCCCATACTTGTACCTATTATATAATCAAATGGTACATTTTTTTCTTCAAAAGCTTTAAGAATTCCAACTTGTGATAAACCGCGAGAGCCACCTCCGCTTAAAACCAAACCTATTGTAGGCTTGTTAACATAGTCAGTATAAGTTAAATTAAAAGGAAGCCTTTTTTGGGTAAAATCAAACTTATAAATAGTTGTATCTTGTCCAAAAAAGGCAATATTTGAAATAAAAAGTATTATTACTAAAAATGATTTTTTTATCATTTATAGCCGAATTTATTTTTTTCTGTTTTTATTAGCTTCTTTTTGTGCGTGTGCTTGTTTTTCTGCTGCTTCCATCATTCTGGCAAAAAATCCTTTTTTCTGACCGGGTTTAACAGGTACTAATTCAACATTCCCTTTTCTTCTGTTATAAATTTCTTGCTGAGCAATGCTGAATAAGTTAAACATAAAATAATACAAATTTAAACCACTGCTAAAATTCATAAACATTAAAGTAAACATTACAGGCATAATATAAATCATTGCAGCTTGCGAAGGATCTTTTACGGTTTGTTTTTGCTGTAAAAACATAGTAATACCAAGTAGTAGTGCTAATCCGCTAACACTACTTACACCAAATAAAGGCACCTTAAATGGAAGTGTAAAAATTACGTCAGGGCTAGATAAATTAGTTATCCAAAAAATAAAAGGTTCGTTTCGTAATTCTATTGCCACGTTAAAAAAGGTAAACAATGCAAACAAAATAGGCATTTGCAATAACATCGGCAAACAGCCACCTGCGGGGTTAATACCATAGGTCTGGTACAACTTCATTGTTTCTGTCTGAACCTTCTGTTGGTCATCCTTATGTTTTTCTTTTATTTCTGCAATTTTGGGTTGTAGTAGCTGCATTTTCTTCATTGAAGCCATACTCTGTTTAGATAACGGATATAGGGCAATTTTAATTAACAATGAGAAAAATATTATCACAAAACCGTAATTTGGAATAAATAAATGTAAGAACTGGAAAACCGGTAAAAGAATATATTCGGAAATAGGTCGTGTTATAAACTTAAGACCGAAAAAGCTACCAAAATCGTAGATTGCCTGATAATTATTATCGTAAGATTTTAACAAATCATAATCACAAGGACCTAAAAATAAGGAAAACTTATCAACTTGTTCGGCAGCACCTTTAAAAGGAACTTTTAAACTTGCCGAATAAATTTCTTTTTGTCCTTTTCCTATTGTTTTATGATATCCCTCAAATACGGCACCCCATTCGGAATCGGATTTTTTAGGAGACAAAATCATTGTAAAATACTTATTTCGTACGCCTACCCAATCAATTTTACCATTCATTTCTTTTTGAACTTTATCCCCCGGCTGAGAAGCATCAATAATCTCTTGTTCTTCTCCCATATATGCACTTGCACTACTATAAGTAGATTCATCAACACTATTTGCTTCAACAAAATTTATCCCTTCATCCCAACTTAAATCGTAACGCATTCCGCTAATGGTATTTTGCATATTAACAAATTTAACTGCTAAAGCACTTTCATAGTTGTTTGCGTAAAAGACAAAGGATTTATCTATTGTTTTTCCGTCTTCTGTTTTATAAGTAAATATAACGGGTAAAGAATCTTTTCCGGTAATTTTATAATAAGAATTAGATAAGTTGGTAGTAAACTCTAAATTGGCAGTATTAACTTTTTGACCGTCTTTTGTAACAAAAAGTAGATTTAGATCTCCACCTTTTTTGGGATTAATTAATTGAACATGTCTATTAAAAAAATCATTTTCTGCTTTATCTTTGTAATACCAAGTCTGATAGTCTTTTAAATAATATTTTAATATCCTACCACCTTTGGTATTTAACATCATTTTAACCAAATCGGTCTCAATTGTAATAATTCTACCTTTGGTTTTGCTTTCGGCAAATGGTCCAATATTTATTGAAGTATCATTTAATTTTTCTTCTTTAGGTACTAAATTAGTGGATTTATTAGATGAATCTTGTTTACTTTTTGAAACAAGAGTGGTATCTTTTCCTTTAGGTCCTTCTTTGGGTGGTTCCGGAGAATTAAAATATAGCCAAGTGATTAAAATTAATCCTATTAAAACAAAAGCAAGGGTTGTCTGTTTATCCATATTTAGTTAAAACCTTTATAATTACAAAATTGAAGCTTTTAATTTGAGTAGTATTCCGGATATTTCGGGTAAGATATCTTTTAGGTAAACCTTTAAGTAATTCTTTTTTTTGATTGAGTGCAACGAAAAAACGATTAGAAGCTTTTTATTGTTATTTTTGCTTTCTGCTACCAAATCAAGTTTATTTAAACGATAAGATTCCCTCATCAGGCGTTTTACTCTGTTTCGCCATACTGCATTACCCGCTTTTTTAGAGATTGCAAAAGCAACTTTTACACCGGGGTTGTTTTCATCTTTCAAAAAACAATAAATTGCTTTAAGCTTTTTGGTATTGCTATATATGATTTTTCCTGAAGAATAAACAAAATCAAATTCTTTTTTTTGCTTGATCCGTTCTTCTTCAGGAAGGTCATATACTTTCACGACTATTCATCGCTAACTGTTAGTTTCTTTCTGCCATGTGCTCTTCTAGCGGCTAAAACTTTTCTTCCGTTTTTGGTAGCCATTCTTGCACGAAAACCGTGTTTATTTTTTCTTTTACGATTGCTTGGCTGATATGTTCTTTTCATTTATACACCTATTTTTTGCAAAGAATACAAATTTAAATAATTTTTCAATTTATTTCAAGTGATTTTTATGTATAATTTGACATTAAATTAAAATTTAAACTTTAATTTAATAAAATATAAAGAAATAACATAATGTAAAGTGTTTAAATTTCCGTAATTTAACTAAAAATTATACTTAATTATGTCTTTAAAACACTGTTTTGTGAGCCATGAATATTGGGAACCAACCCGTCTGCTTCGTCTTCAATATACCAATTGGAATCGTTAAATAAATACTTGAATTCATAAGTTTTAAAAGCCGGCAATTCAATTTTTAATACAAATTCATCATCTATTGATTTACGTTTCATTTTATGAGTTAATGGGTTCCAATTATTAAAATCGCCCACAATAGAACATTGAGTAAAATTTTTAGCTATATCTTTTGGAATAGTAAATGTTACTAAAGTAATATTTTTTTCTATGTAGTTTTTTTTGCTTAATGGCATAATTTAAAATAGGCTGCCATTTGGCAGCCTTTAATTAATTAGTCTTCTAATTTTAATTGAACTAACTGAGCTTCAACGTCCGGTAAAACACCAACTTTTCGTGTTAATTCGTCCATTTGTTCTTGTGTACCATGCAATTCTAATATTAATAAACCTTCATCACTGCAATTTTCTAAAACGCCGTCATGAATACCTAAACGAGTTTTAATAATGCAACCCCAACCGGTTAAAACTTGCTGTACTTTCAAAGCGGTATCTTTTCTTCTTCCTATTAATATTAATAAAATTGATTTTGTCATACTTTTCCTGTTAAAATATATTAAACATTAGTTAGTTTGCAATTTGTTAAGCTTCTATTACCGAACCTAATACTTTTAAAAATTGTTTCATCCAATTAGGATGAGCGGGCCATGCCGGAGCTGTTACTATATTACCATCTGTTACGGCATTATCTGCACCCGGGGCAACTTCGCCAAATTTAGCACCTGCTACAACACATTCCGGTCCAACAGCCGGATACGAAATTACATGTTTTCCGGTTAATACACCTGCAGCTGCAAGTATTTGCGGACCATGGCAAATTGCTGCTATCGGTTTATTTTTTTTCGCAAAGTGTTTTGTAATTTCAATTACTCTGCTATTTAATCTCAGGTATTCGGGAGCTCTTCCTCCGGGAATAACCAAAGCATCAAACTCTTCTTCTTTAACTTCGTCAAAATCGTAATTAACCAAAAATCTATGACCGGGTATTTCGGCATACGTTTGGTCACCCACAAAATCATGTACTGCAGTTTTTACCGTTTCACCTGCTTTTTTACCGGGGCATACTGTTTTAACATCGTGCCCTACCATTGTTAATATTTGAAACGGCACCATCGCTTCATAATCTTCAACAAAATCACCAACAAACATTAATATTTTTTTTACTGCCATTTTTCCTCCAAAAAATTATTGTTGTATTTTGACTTATATTAAAATTACGCATTTTTTTTGGCTTTTTCAAATTTTTTTGCACTATTATAAATTAAATTTTTATTTATTTTTACTTATTCTAAATTTTTTATTTATTGGTTAAATGAAGCGATTTATCTTTTTATTTATTATATCTTATTATGTTTCGTTCGCACAATCTAAGTTATTAATTTATATGGATTTTAAACAAACAGACCACTTAAAAGCCTACGGTATTGTTTTTAATCATATTAAAGAAGGGAATATTGCCGATTGGTTGTTAAATTACAAAGGCGGCTCGTTTATGACCGATTATACGGACAATTTAGCATTAAAATGCAGAATTAAAGGTATAGCATTTGATGTACTAAGTATTTCGGCAGCAAACGAACTTTATGCCTTGCTACAAAGCGATGATAGTAATACAGATGTAGTTAGATTGGAAAAAGCTCCTGAAATTGCAGTTTATGTACCCCCCGGATTTCAACCTTGGGATGATGCTGTTACTCTTGCATTGGAATATGCCGAAGTCCCTTATAAAAAAATTTGGATTAAAGAAATTTTAGTTGACGGATTAGAAAAATTTGATTGGATACATCTGCACCATGAAGATTTTACGGGACAGTATGGTAAATTTTATGCAAGTTATCATAACGCTCCTTGGTATATTGAACAACAAGTTTTATATGAATCCGAAGCTAAAAAACTTGGATTTAAAAAGGTTTCCGAAATGGAGAAAGCAGTTGTTCTAAAAATTAAAGAATACATTTCGCAAGGCGGGTTTTTATTTGCAATGTGTTCTGCAACGGATAGTTACGATATTGCTTTATCAGCAGAAAATATTGATATAGTTGATAAAATGTTTGACGGTGATCCGCCGGATGCAAATGCACAAACCATGTTGGATTTTTCTAACACTTTGGCATTTGAAAATTTTACTATAGATATGAACCCTTATATTTATGAATATAGCGATATTGATATTCAGTTGGAAGAAATAGGAAACGAACAAAACGACTATTTTACTTTATTCGATTTTTCGGCAAAGTTTGACCCTGTACCAACTATGCTTACTCAAAATCATGTTAATGTAATACGTGGATTTATGGGTCAAACAACAATGTTTAGGAAAAAACTAATTAAAAAATCCGTTTATATACTTGGTGAAAGAGCCGGAACAGACCAAGTTAGATATATACACGGAAATTTTGGACGCGGAACATTTACTTTTTACGGCGGTCACGACCCTGAAGATTATAAACACGCCGTAGGAGACCCACCGACCGAATTAAGTATTTATAAAAATTCCCCGGGTTATAGGTTAATATTAAATAATATTCTTTTTCCTGCTGCAAAAAAGAAAAAACAAAAAACTTAATTTTTTTTGAATCTTATTTTTAATTTAATCATCTCATTGGTATGAAAACTATTACTTTAGATAACAAAAATTACAATATTGGAAAAATAGTATGCGTAGGACGCAATTATGCCGAACACGCTAAAGAACTTGGTAACGAGATTCCCGAGTTTCCTTTAATTTTTTTAAAACCAAGCAGCTCATTAATTTTTAGCGAGCAAAACATAATTCACCCTTCTTACGGAAATGAGTTACACCACGAGGTCGAATTGGTTTTACTAATTGGTAAAACAATAAAGGATGCCGATATTATTGAAGCGGAAAAATCGGTTGTGGGCTATACTGTCGGTTTAGATATGACATTACGCGATACTCAAAACTTATTAAAAGCAAAAGGACACCCTTGGACTTTGGCAAAATGTTTTGATACTTCTGCTGTAATTTCAAACTTCGTTTCGGTTAAAGATTATAAATTAACATTAAATGAAACAATTAAACTTTCAGTAAATAATATAGAAAAACAGAACTCAAAACTTAATATGATGCTATTTAAACCTGCAGAAATTATTAGCTACATTTCAAAAACCATGACTTTGGAAGAAGGAGATTTAATATTTACAGGCACTCCTTCAGGTGTAAATAGGGTTGTAAAAGGAGATAATATAAAGGCTTCTATAGAAAACTTAACCGAATTAACTACCGAAATAGTATAAAGGAGATTAATATGCCGATTTTTGAATATCAATGTAAGGATTGCAATACTAAATTTGATATACTGCACAAATCGATTAACAATATCGATAAAATTAAATGTCCAAAATGCCAATCCGAAAACACAAAAAAATTACTATCAACATTTTCAGCAACTATTAACGGTAGCAACTCTTCTAATTATTCAAATAGTAGTTGTGCAACAGGCAGCTGCGGAATTCCTTCTTACGGAGGTTGTGCAAACGGTATGTGCGGAATTTAATTAAGGGGTAAATTTTTGCCCCAATTATTTTTCTATTAAAGAGATTAGCCAATTAAACCAAAATTTTTTTTACGATTTTAATCTATTATTATAAATAATTTCTTATTTAAAATCCAACTTCATAATTTTCTTTAAATATTAACCTTTTTATACTTTCCTCTTCCCATAAAAGTTAAATAATTTTTATCTCGTAATAATTGCAATTGTTGACGAATTTTATCTTTTATATTCATGTTATTTGGATGTCTTTCCATTAATTCTACCTCAAATCCATAAATTTCATTCAACGTAAACTCTCTATTACCTAATTTGTCAATACAATTCATAATATCTAACAACCAAGACACATTTGTTTGTTCTCTTAAAAACAATGTCTTTTTCCATTCCGCCAATACATTATTCTTGGGTTTAACTACACCGTCTTTAATAAAAAATATTCTGCCTGCATTAGGAATGTTGTGTAACAAAATATTGCATCCTATCCAACCGGATCTTCTTGCATTTTCCGGTAACGGTTTACGCTTTTCAATTATTTCGGATATAAAAAAATGTTTTGGAACAACGATAAAGTTCTTAACTTTAAATGAATTAAGTTCGTAATTAAGTAAAAATAAATTTGGAGTATTTCTACTATTAAGGCGCTCTATCATTGTACTGTAAGCCCCGTCAACTACCTTTAAACCAATTTTATCTTTTTTGCTTTTTAGTTCAAAATCCTCATTGCAATTTCTACAAAAAAAATCAGCTCCGGGTGTATTGTTAATATATTTACTAATTGTTTCACCACAATTAGGACAATAAGTACTGTTACTTACCCAACTTTCGGTTAATACTCTTATTTTTTGCTGCTGACTTTTATAACCTGCCGCCAATTCCAAATTAAAGGTTAAATTACCCGTATGCATCTAATTACCCAAACGATTTGCAAAAATTCAGTAATTTATTAACTAACCATAACTAAATAAATACAATTTTTAATTTAATTAATTGTTATAATTACTTCAAATACTTTTCCAAAAACTTTTCAACTGTAAGATAAAAATCAAAAATATTTTGTTCATTACTAAAACCTTGACCTTCATTTTCTTTATAAACCGGTGTTACATCCACCCCTTTGGCTTTTAATGTATTTACAATACCATTAAATTCATTTTTGTTCGATTTAGTATCATTACCACCCTGTGCAATTAATAATGGCGATTTAATATTTTTGATATGGTAGTATGGTGAAACTTGATATAAATATAAAGAATCTTTATGGGGATCACCTATTTTTTCGTTCAACATCTCTAAAAACGGTTTCCAATAAGGCGGATACGATTCGATATAAGTAAACAAATTTGTAAAACCACAATAGCTAATTCCTGCAGCAAATAAATCAGGCGTAAAAGATAAACCCGCCATTGCTGCATACCCACCATACGATTCTCCATAAATTGCTACTCTTTTTTTATCGGTTATCCCTTCATCAATTAACCATTTTACACCATCAGTTATATCATCTTGCATTTTTTTGCCCCATTGTTTAAACCCGGCAGACCAAAATTCTTTTCCGTAACCTATCGATCCTCTATAATTTAATTGTAAAACTGCATATCCCCTATTTGCCAAAAACTGAACAGTCGGATTAAATTCCCATTCATCGCGCCACCATGGACCTGCATGCGGTATTACAACAGTCGGAAATTTATCTTGTTTATTCCCTTTCGGCATTGTTAAATATCCCGGAATTATCAATCCGTCTCGCGATCTAAATTTAATCGGCTTTACATTACACAAGTCCGTTTCTTTTAGTTTTGGATTAATCTCGTTTAATCTAACAAGCTTTTTTGAATAAATATTATATAAATAATACTCTCCGGGGTTTTTATCGTTATATATTCTAAAAATATAATTATTTTCGTTATCGTCATTATCTTCAAATTGAACTTGATAACCCGGTAATTGCTTACAGATTTCGTTGTAAAGTAATTTTTTATCTTCATCAAGAAAATAGTATTCCGATTTCCACGTTATATACCAAACAGCAATTAAATTTAATTTGGCTTGACTATAAATAAAACCTTTTACATCGTAACTTTCATCTTCATAAATTACTTTTTGTTCTTTGTTTGTTTTCAAATTATATTCAATTAAAGCAATTTTATCGCGATTAATATTACTAAGTGCATACAATTGGGAATTATCTTTTGAAAATAACAAAGGTTTAAATACTTCTTTAAAATTTGTTGTTAATATAACCCTAAACGAGTCCAATTCGTTTTCTCGGTAAAGAATACTTGAATTAACACCGTCTGTTGCAACGGCAATTCTTAACTCACCATTATGATCTGTTAACCATCTTGTATAATTACCCGGATTGTTACAAATAACATCTGCTTTACCGGTATTTATATTTACCTTATAAACATCAAATAAATGAATATTATTTTTATTCATTTGAACAATAATATTATCATTATCATCTCGCAAAAAATCAATTACATACGAACGTACATCTTTATAAGGTGTTAAATCTAAACTCTTTTTTGTTTTAATATTAACATTGTATATATGATAATTTTGGTTGCCTGTATTATCCTGAACATATATTAAATTATTGTTCCCTTTCCAAAAATAAACATCTATATCTTTATTTAACGAAAAAGTAACCTGTTTTTCTTCATTAGTCTCTATTTCTTTTATAAACACGTTAAGTATGTTTTTGTGGGGTTTTAAATAAGATATATATTTACCATCCGGTGAAATTCGAAATTCTAATTTCTCGGAATTTGAAAAGAAAGTTTTTACAGGTATTAACGGTGGGATATCATCTTTATTTGTATGTGTGCAGCTTGAAACAAAAATAATTATAATTATTAATAGAATATTTTTCATAAATATGTATTTTTTTTACCCAAAATTAACAGTATCAATTTCAATAAAAAAGGTAATTAAAAGGTATTTTTAGATGTATTTATTTATTACGTTTACAGCCTTATCCACCGTTAGTTCCTTTATACATTTAAACTGAATATCTTTTCTTGTACAGCTTAAAGGTTTTGGAGAATAAATAAAGCACGGAGAACACTCCAAATTTAACGTTATTGCTTCATGTTTGCATAACCACGGTTTAATATAATTTAAACTGGTAGGACCTATAATGGGTATAACCACAACTTGCATTGCTGCAGCAATATGCATTAATCCACTATCGTTGCTAATAAAAATCTTGCATTTTTGTATTAATGCAGCACTTTCGGTTAAGTTCTTTGATTTAGGTATATATAGGTTTACGCTATTTACCGATTTGCATATAAATTCGTTTAATTCTTCTTCATCCGGACCTCCGAACAATAAAACCTTAGCATTTTTTTCGGTAATTAATTGTTTTATCAGTTCAACAAACTTTTCAGGTTCCCACCTTCTTTTAATGTGGTTTTTAAGAAGTGAACAGCCCGCATGAATTCCAACTATTAGTTCATCAGTCAGACTATTATTTAGAATATAATTCTCGGCAAATTCCCTATCATTTGTGTTTAACACCAATAATAACGGTGAAATTGAATTTGCTTTAATTTTAAGTATTTTTTCGGTAATTTTAATATTTTCTTCAACATTATGAAGTTCGTCATTTTCTTTAACGGTACATGTATTTAAAAATCCCATCTCTTTAATATTTGACCGTAAATAACTTATTGCTCCCCTATTTTTTGCACCTATTAAAAATGAAATAATATTATACTCTTTTCTGTTAGAAGGATAAACGTTAATAGAATAATCGTATTTATTCCTTAAACTAAAAACAAATTTTAATGAATTTACAGCCCCCTGTTTCATAAAGTCAAAATATATTATTCTATCGGCTAATTCTAAACGTTCATAAATATCTTTTACCCCTTTAAACATAACCAAAACATCAATTTTTGCATTCGGTTTTTCATCTCTAATTAGTTTTACGGCAGGTGTAAACATTAAAGCATCGCCAATACCCGATAAAGCAATTATTAATATTTTTGGATTTTTAGACATAATTTTATTCAATTTTTAATTTTAATTTTCATTTGATATTAAAATAATAAAAAATCCTCTTTTTCGTTAAAAAAAGAGGATTTTGATATAAAATACTTTTTAAAAACATTATTTTTTTGTAGTGTCAATACCCGGTAAACTTGGGTTATCCGTTTTAGGATTTTTTGACATAGCAGTATATTTTTGAATCATATCATTAATTGTCGGATCGTTAGGGAAGTAAACTTTTAAGCGGTTTACAACTTCCAACGCTTTATTAAATTGACCTAAATTTTCGTATGTATCCAACAACATTCTATATGGGTTATAATAACTTTGCACGTCAGTCGGGTCGGTTTCCATTTTAGCCCATGCATATTTTTCTATTTCCAAGGCTAATTTTGTATATTGTTTCATTCCGCCTGCGCCGTAATAAATAGAAGCCAAATCAAACATTAATCTTGGATCCATTCTTATAACTTTGTAAGGCATTATCTCTTCCATTTTATCTAAAACTTGAATTACTTTTGCGTAATCTTGCTTATTATTCATATAATGAAGAGCCAAACGTAAAAACGAATTACGATAATTTTGAGTTAAACGAACATGATTATCATCAAAATAAATTGTAGAATCGTTCAATCCTCTAAAACGGAAACCCGGTTTGTAAGTTTTGGAATAAGCAGAAGGATTAGCATTAAATAATTGTTCTACCATTGCTTTTTCGTTTACAAATTCAAGTCTGCCTTTTCTTTTTTGAGGTACCAATTTAAATGCAAGACCTTCCATTATCATATAATCATCAAGCCCTAATTTGCTATCATCACTACAAGTAACCGCAAAATAAATTGGTCGCTTCCATTCAGAAGTTTTCATAATATCTAAAACAGCAATATCTTGAACGCGTAAACCTTGGAATTGACCGAAGTTTAAAGTCGGTTTCAAATTCCACATAATCCCTTTATTGGCTCTTACGGTTGAATCAATTTCCGGTATTGCATTTAAAAGACTATCAGTTAAAGGCAATATTTCGGTTTTTCCCGAAAAACGTGTATAACCGATCTCTTGAATATAAGTATCTGCTAAACTGATAGGTACTTTTAATGCTCCGTGAGGAGTGGTATTTTTCATTTGTAAAATATACCACGGAGTGTTTAGTAAACTTAAGTTAACAATTCTAACATCTCGTCTCACACCTTCTACATCTTGCAAATACCACAACGGGAAAGTATCGTTATCACCGTTTGTAAATAATATTGCATT